>CAZNTI010000298.1:0-3282 GCA_964575885.1 uncultured Terricaulis sp. | reverse complement strand
GGTCCGATCCGCCTATCTCCGCGCGTTTATCGCCATAGTCCGGTTGCCCGGACGAGTCGCAATATAGGGCCGTGACCGCCGGGGTGGAAGCGGGGCGGCGCTTCCGCTATCGCTTGTGTATAACCCGTGCGCCAGGAAGGCTCATGAGCAAGCATACCGACGAAGATCTGCGCCAGGATCTGGTTCATGTCCTCACCACGATGGTGCGCGCCGGGTTTCAGCCGCGCGAGCAGATTTGGCTCGCAGCCGACGATGTCTGCGAGGAGGCCGCCGATCCCGATGCGATGCGCGCCTTTGCGGCCGCTGAACTGGCCAGGCTCTGGGATCATCAGCGGGCGGTGGAGGCGGGCTGGGAGGGGCGCACCGATTGCGACCGGCTTGATCAGGCCTTCGCCGAACTGGAGAGCCTCGGCATCGTCTGCCGCCAGGACTTCACCTGCTGCGGCAATTGCGGCGCCGCCGAGATCGCCGACGAGTTCGCCGCCATGGAGGCCGGCGGCGTCTGCGTGCGCGGCTACGCGTTTTATCATCAGCAGGATACCGAGCGCGCCATCGAAGGCGAGGGCGTCTATCTGAGCTACGGCGCTGAAGCCGAAGGCGAGGCGGCGGCGCTCGAAATCGCACGCGAGATTATCGCGGTGCTAACCGCGCACGGCCTCAAACCGAAATGGAACGGGCAGTGGAGTCAGCGCATCCTCGTGCCGCTGGCGTGGCGGCGGCGGCTGACGTGCGATTGAGCGCAGCGCAACGCAGGCCGCTGCTCGCCGCTGTGGCTCTGAGCGCGGCGCTGCTCGGCGGCTATCTGTTCGCGCCGCTACCGGCCCCGAGCGCGGCGCGCGCGAGCGCCGGCGACTGCGTTGAGCTGCATCTTTATTCCAACGGCTATCATAGCGATATCGGCGCGCCGGCGGCGATCTTTCCACCAGAGCACCCGCTGCGTCGGCTTTATCCGCAGGCGCGGAGCTTCCTGATCGGCTGGGGCGAAGAGCGCTTCTATTATTCCGACGGTCGCGATCTCTTGCTTGGCCTCGATGCGATGGCCCCGCCCAGCCCCAGCGTGCTCCATATCGCCTACGACGCTGCGCCTGCATCGGCCTATATCGGTCCAATCGACGACATCGCTATTGCGGTGTCGGGGGAAGGCGCGGCGGGCTTCGTGGCGTTCGTTGACCGCGCGCTGGTGCTCGATGCCGATGGCGCGCCGATCCGCACCGCAGACGGCAAGGTCGTTGGCCGTTCATCCTTTCTGCGCGCGCGTGGCTCGTTTCATCTGTTCAACGTCTGCAACCATTGGATGGCGCGGGCGCTGCGCGCGGCGGGCCTCGACGTCAATGCGCGCACCGCCTGGCTGGCGTCGCCGCTGATCGCACAAGTGCGCGCAGGTGGAGCGACGCGCTGCCCGGTCGCGGGCCGGTGAAGCCTGCGCCGCGGCTCACAATCGTTGTCGCTGTCGCCCGCAACGGCGTGATCGGGCGCGGCGGCGCGCTGCCGTGGCGGTTGGCCTCGGACATGCAGCGGTTCCGGGCCGCGACCTTGGGCAAGCCGGTGCTGATGGGGCGGCGCACCTGGGAGAGCCTGAAGCGGCGGCCGTTGCGGCAGCGGCGCAACCTGGTGCTCTCGCGCGATGCTGGCGTCATTGCGCGCGGCGCATGGCTGTTCACCGAGTTGGAAGCGGCGCTGGCGGCGGCGGGCGCAATGGCGCGCGCGTCGGGGGCTGGCGAGGTGTGCGTGATCGGGGGCGCGGCGCTGATCGAAGCGCTGCAGACGCGCGCCGCGCGCATCGTGCTGACGGAGGTCGATCTCGCGCCGGAAGGCGATGCGCGGCTGGCGCTTGATCTGTCGGCCTGGCGCGAGGTCGCGCGCGAACAGGTGCGCGCAGGGCCCGGTGACGACGCCGACTTTGTGGTGCGCACGCTTGAGCGCTAGGCAAACACCACGCCGGTCAGCACCGCCGCATAGTGCACGGCGGCGGCGGTCATGACGAAACCGTGCCAGATGGCGCGCCGGAACGGCAGGCTCCGCCAAGCGTAGAAGGGCACGCCGATGGTGTAGAGCGCGCCGCCGATCACCAGCAGGATGACGCCCGCCAGCGGCACCCCCTCAAGCAGCGGCTCCATCGCCGCCACCACCAGCCATCCGAGCACCAGATAGAAGCCGATCCAGATTTTTTTGGAGATCGCCGGCAGGAACAGTTTGCCGGCGGCCCCCACCAGCGCCAGCGCCCACACCAGCGTCGTCATACCGATCGCCCATTCGCCGTCGAAGCGGAGGGTGGTGAAGGGCGTGTAGGTGCCGGCGATCATCAGGAAAATGGCGGCGTGATCGAAGCGGCGCAGCAGGCTTTTGCGTTTCGAATTCTCGGCCAGATTGTAGGCCATCGAGCAGCCGATCATGGTGATGACGCAGATGGCGTAGACCGACACCGCCGCCGCCATCGACAGCCCGCCCTGCCATATCGCCAGCCCGAGCGCTGCGCCCACGGCGAAAGTGAACACGCCCAGCGCCACGCCGTGGACCCACCCGTCCACCAGCTTTTCAAGGCGCGTCGGGTAATGCAGTTTTGGCAACAGGTCGACGAACGTCATGGGCCCACTATAGGCCGCGCCGGCGCGCGCCGCCACCTCGGCTTCGCCGATTGGACGCGCAGTGTGGCCGGATCGCGTAACACGTCGCAACACTGCGTGACGCGCGCTAGGGTGGCGCCAGCAGGAGAATCACGATGCGGCGTCGAATGATCATCGCGGGCCTGTTGGCCTCGGCCGCGGCCCCGGCGCTGGCCCAGCAGCCGCTGCTCGACAGCCTCACCCAAGGCGACGCCAGCCGCGGCATCCGCGAGGCGCTTGGCGTAGCGGCGCTGAACGCCACCACCCGCCTTGGCCGCACCGACGGCTTCTGGGGTGACGGGCGCGTGCGTATTCCGCTGCCCGGCGTACTCGGGCGTACGCAGCGCAGCCTGGGCCAATTCGGGCTGGCGGGGCCGCTCGACGAATTGCAGGAAAGCCTGAACCACGCCGCCGAGCAGACCATGCCCGAGGCCGGGCGGCTGTTCGCCAATGCCGTGCGCACCATCACCATAGCCGAAGCGATCGAGATCGTGCGCGGCCCGGAGGATTCCGCCACCCGCTATCTGCGTGGGCGCACGCAGACGCGGCTCACGTCGCTGCTGCGTCCCCCGATGACGCGGGCGCTGACCGAGTCTGGCGCTTTCGATCTGATGCGCGGCGCGCTGCGCGAGATCGGCCTGGCCAGCATGAGCGGCGATCTGCGCACCGAGATCATCAC
>CAZNTI010000297.1:0-3288 GCA_964575885.1 uncultured Terricaulis sp. | reverse complement strand
CTTCTTCATCGCCGAGGAAGAGCGCGCCATCCGCCGCGATCCGGTGCGACGCACCACCGATATTCTGCGTCGCGTGTTCGGCAGCTGATGCGCGAAGATTTTCGCCGGGTCTGGTTCGACGCGCCCGGCGGGCGCGTGGCGGGGCTCGCGTTTGGCGCCGAAAAGCCGACGCCCGACGTCGTTTTTCTCCACGCCACCGGCTTCAACGCGCGCACCTATCGCACGCTGCTCGAGCCGCTGGGCGAGCGCTTCTACGTCCTGGCGCTCGACGCGCGCGGACATGGCGCCACCGAATTGCCGGCCCCGACCTTCGGCTACACTTCGTGGCGGCGACACCGTGACGATCTGATCGCGGTGTTGGAGCGCTTCACCGCGCCGGTGACGCTGGCGGGGCATTCGAGGGGCGCGACGGTGTCGCTGCTGGCGGCGGGCAAGCGCACCGATCTGGTGTGCGGGTTGGCGCTGCTGGAGCCGGTGATCCTGCCGGCGGTCGGCTATGCCGCATCGCAGCTGCCGCTGGCGCCGCTGCTGCAGCGCCACACCATGCCGCTGGCGCGCGGCGCGGCGCGTAGGCGCAATCGCTTCGAGAGCCGCGAGGCGGCGATTGCGGCGTTCACGGGCAGGGGCGTATTCAAGTCGTTCTCGGCGGAGGCGATCGCCGACTACGCTGCGGACGGCTTGCGGGAGGATGGCGGCGGATTCCGGTTGGCGTGTGCGCCCGCGTACGAGGCCGCGACATTCTGCGCGCAGCGTCACGATCCCTGGGAGGCGCTGAGAAAAGTGACCGACCCGCTGGTGCTGCTGCGCGCCGAGCATGGCTCGACCATCTCCGAGGCGGCGGCGCATCGCCTCGCGGCGATCAAGCATGACGCACGCGTCGCCACCGTGGACGGCGCAAGCCACATGCTGCCGCTGGAACGCCCCGATCGCGCGCGCGCCGCCATCGAGACGGCGGCGCTGATGGCCAAGGCCGGGCGCAAATATCACGACGTGCTGGATTAGGCTTACACCGCCATGGCGATGACCCGGGCCCCCATGCGCGCGCGCTGTTCCGGCGAGGCCGCGATGGCCTTGCGGGTGCGGGTGTCGAAGGTCAGCGCCACCGCCTGCATGCTGGCCCAGGCGGCCCCGGTTTGGGGATCGACCAGCCAATGGGTGAGGCGCAGCGTCTTTTCGCCCACCTCGGTCACTCCCGAATAGATCTCGATGAGGTCGCCCGCGCGCGGGTAGCGCCGGTACACCAGCCGCGCCTCGACCACAGCGCCGGCCGGCTCGGCGTCCTGTCCGCGCCCGGCGTCCTCGCGCCACTGCGCCAGCAGGTTCGGAACCGAATCCGAGACCCGGCCGATGAAATGTTCGCCGCGCAGATGCCCGAAGGCGTCGCACTGATCCGGCGCTACGGCGGCGGCGCCGATGCGCGCGGCGCCGAGCGCGATGGCGCGCTGGCGGGACGCCTCGCTTGGGGCTGCGCCGACGTCGATCGAGCGCGGCCGGGCGTGCGCGGGCAGCGCTGCAGTCAGCCGTTTAGCCGCTTCCCGCGTACGCGCCGACCATGCGAAGGCGCGAAAGCCCCGCGTCTCCAGGTGCGCGACGCGCATCGTGAAGCTGGAGGCGGCCGATCCGTCGGCGTGGCGCATGTCGAGACACAAGGTGGCGTCGGTGTCGCCGAGCTTTACGACGCCGCCGTGCATGACCAGCGGCGCGCCGGGACGCGCCTCCTTGTTGAAGCGGATATGGACGTCCTGGAGCGCGAGCGTCGAGCCGGCGTGCGCGGCGAAAGCGCTCGGCAGATGCAATGCGTGCGCCATGTGCGCCAAGCCGATCAGCGCACGCTCCATGTGAAAGCGGACGTTGAGATGGCCGCCTTCGTCGCACTCCCAGGTGTTGACGCTGCCCTGATAGAGCGGGGCGGGCAAAGGCGCTGGATGGCTCATTGCGCCCCGCACGCCGCGCACAGGCCGGTCGCTTCGATCATGGTGCGGCGAATGGAGAAGCCGTCGCGGCCGGCCGCTTCGGCGAGATCGACCAGAGCGTGCCCGGCGTCGAATTCCTCAGCGCCGCCGCAGCGCTCGCAAATCAGAAAGATGGTCGAGCGCGCACAGGCCCCGACATCGCACGCGACGAAGGCGTTCAGGCTTTCAATCCGATGCGCGAGCCCCATGCGCACCAGGAAGTCGAGCGCGCGATAGATGGTCGGCGGCTTGGCCTGCCTGTCGCTGCCCAAGAGCGGCAACAAATCGTAGGCCTTGGCCGGCCCATGCTGATCGAGCAGCAGCTCAAGCACGCGCCGGCGCAGCGGCGTCAGGCTTTCGCCGGCGGCGACGCAGCGCCGTTCGGCTTCGGCCAATTGGCCCGCATGGCTGTGAAGTTGGCTCATGCGGCGATGATCGCAGGCCCCGCCCGCAGAGGAAAGATGGGCGCGTGCGAACAAGTGTTTCGACGCGCGGGCCGACTTTCGCGAGACGGAACTTTACAGGAACAGCAGCTTCATGTAGCTTCGGAACATAGAGCGAACACAACCAAACGAAGGGACGCAACGCACATGACCGAAGCAATCTTCCGCGGCCAATCGGGACGCCTGCACCGCTTCAGCGTACACGCGCCGCAAGCCGATTTCTCAACCGCACCAGCGGTTTACTGCTTCGCGCGGCCCGGCCCGAACGGGCGCGGCTGGACGCCGTTGTTCATTTCGCGCACCGGCAACCTTTCCAAGCGGCTGGCCACGCACGAGCAATGGGCGCAAGCCCAGCTTCTGGGCGCCACCCACGTGCTGGTGCACCAGCATAACGAGCGCGACGCCCGCGAGTACGTGGAAGCCGATCTGGCGCGGGCGCTGAAGCCGGTCATGAACGGCCCCGCGTTCGAGTACGAGCGCGCGCCGGCGCGGGTTATCCGGGCGGCTTAAGGCTGATCCTCTGGCAGCGCACGCAGGCCCGCCTCGGCGCGCCGCAGCGTGATCGCGTAGCGGCGCTCTTCTGGATTGGCGGCGACCACCGGCGTCAGCAGGTCGCGCGCCCGTTCGAAACTGCGGCGCGCCGCGTTCGGGGCGGGCTCGATCTGCAATTGGCCGAGCTGCACCAGCGTGTCGGCGGCGGCCAGCGCTGCGCCGCCGTCGCCGCCTTCAGCTTCGGCCGCCTCCACCCGCAGCCGCGCGGCCTCGACGAAGGCGGCGCGGGCGCCGCCGGGATTGTCGGCGCGAATTCGGATCAGCCCAACCTGATGTAAGGTGGCGGCAAGCGCCACTTTGGCGGCGGTGTCGGTGGGGGCTGCTTCCAGCGCTGAGCGGCG
>CAZNTI010000296.1:0-3288 GCA_964575885.1 uncultured Terricaulis sp. | reverse complement strand
ACTGGTACGCCACCTCGGGCCACATGCTCTGGATCGGCGACCGCACCCGCCAGCTCGATCACGGTCATGTCGAATATTTCCGCGGCATCAAGAACCCGATCGGACTGAAGTGCGGCCCCTCCCTCAAGGCCGACGAGCTGTTGAAGCTGATCGACGTGCTCAATCCCGATAACGAGCCGGGGCGGTTGACGCTGATTGCGCGCTTCGGCGCTGATAAGGTCGAAGCCGGCCTGCCGAAATTGGTGCGCGCCGTGGTGAAAGAGGGCCGCAACGTGGTTTGGTCATGCGATCCGATGCACGGCAACACGCTGAAAACCGAGAGCGGCTTCAAGACCCGGCCGTTCGACCGCATTCTGGCGGAAGTGCGCGCCTTCACCAGCATCCTTCCCGCCGAAGGCGCCTATCCAGGCGGCGTGCACGTGGAAATGACCGGCCAGCAGGTGACCGAGTGCCTCGGCGGCGCCGCGGAAGTGACGGAGGGTGATCTCTCCAGCCGCTATCACACCCATTGCGATCCGCGTCTGAATGGACAGCAGGCGCTCGATCTGGCTTTCCTGATCGCCGAGCAGCTCCGAGGCGCGCGCGAAACCGAGCGCAAGGCGCAAGCGGGGTGATGCGCCGGGCTGAGAGACGCGGGCTTACCCTAGCTGCCCTCTGTGCTCGGAGGAGAGGGGCAAGAAATTAGATGCGCATCGCCGTCCAAATGGATCCCATCGACACGATGGTGGTGGCGCGCGACACATCGCTTGCGCTGATGATCGAGGCGCAGAACCGCGGGCACGAGACCTGGTGGTTCACGCCCAACGACGTGTTCTTCGATACCGGAGCAGTGAAGGCGCGCGCGCGGCGCGCGTCGGTGAGCCTCAACGAGGCTCAGCACTACGAGAACCACGAAACCGCCGTGCGGGCGCTCGATGATTTCGACGTGATCCTCATCCGTCAGGACCCGCCGTTCGACATGGGATATGTGTCGAACACATATCTCTTGGAGTTGACCAAGGCGCGCGTGCTCAATCCGCCGCGCGGCGTGCGCAACATCTCTGAGAAGATGTCGATCATGTATTTCCCCGAACTCACGCCGAAGACGTGGGTGGGGCGCGATCTCGATGCCTTGGTCGATTTCGCAAGCCGCTTTGATCAAGTGGTGCTGAAAGTGCTCTATCTGATGGGCGGCGACGGCGTCATCAAATTGCGCGGCGCCGATGTCGACTTCCGCGCACGCGCCGCGAAATTCATCGAGGCCGCCGGGCGCGAGCCGGTTCTGGCGCAGGAATTCATGCCGGCTGTCAGCGGCGGCGATAAACGCCTGTTCGTGCTCGACGGCGAACCCTTCGGCGCCATCCGGCGCATGCCGCAAGGCGGCGATTTCCGCGCCAATCTCCATGCCGGGGGCATTGCCGAGCCGGCGGATGTCGATGCGAACGATCGTCGCATCTCCGCCGCTGTTGCGCCGTTGCTAAAGCAAGAGGGCATTCTCTTCGCCGGGCTCGACGTCATCGCCGGCAAGCTCATCGAGATCAACGTGACCTCGCCGACGCTGGTGCAAGAACTAAAGCGCTTCTCCGGCCTCGATCTTCCGAAAGCGTTCTGGGACAAAGTCGAGGCGCTGATCTAGGTCGCGAGCGACAAGATCAGCACGATGGCGCCAAGGTTCAGCGCCAGGCCCACGGCCAGCATGCGCTTCAGGCTCACCAACCCCGAGGAATAGGCGATAGCGTTGGGCGCGGTCGCTACCGGCAGCATGAAGGCGAAGCTGGCCGCAAGCGCCACGGGGAACGCGAGTTGCTGCAACGGCGCGCCGGTCGCCGTCGCCACCGCCGCCACCACCGGCAGCATTGAGGTCAGCGTCGCGACATTGCTGGCCAGCTCGGAGATGAGGATCGTCGCTACGACGAGAACCGCGATCAGTCCGAACACCGAGAGCGCTTCCAGGCTGGCGATGTACGCGCCGATCCAGGCCGCGAGACCGGTCGCTTCCATCGCCGCCGCCAGCGCCAGGCCGCCGCCAAAAAGAATGGCGATGCCCCAGGGTATTTTTTCCGCCGTCTGCCAGTCGATCAGCTTTTCTTCGCGCGAGCGGCCCGAGGGGATGAAGAACAGCAGCAGCGCGCCGGCGATGGCGACGCCAGTGTCGGTCAGCGCGCCGAGACCCGGCGCCTTGGCGATCTGAACCCGAAACATCCACGCCAGCGCCACCAGCGCGAACACTATGCCGATGCGGAGCTCTGGCTGGGTGACGGGGCCCAGCGCTTTAAGTGCGTCCTTGATCACAGCGGCGATCGCGTCGAAGCGTGCGTGCGCCTTGCGGCCGAACAGCGGCCAGCAAAGGGCTACCCAGGCGATCGGCATCATCAGCACCATTATCGGCAACGCCTTCAGCATCCAATCCGCGAACGCGATCGGTTCGCCGGCACGTTCGAAGAAGCCGATGGCGATCAGGTTGGTTGGGGTGCCGACGGGCGTGCCGATGCCGCCGATGGTCGCCGCGTGCGCGACGCCCAATGTCAGCGCGCCGCCAAGCGCCAGATCGGCTTTCTCGCTTCCCGAAAGCGCCCGCGCAGCGCCGATGGCGATGGGCGCCAGCATGAGCGTGGTCGCGGTGTTTGAGATCCACATCGAGATCAGCATGGAGGCAAGCATGAAACCCGCGACCAGCATGGTCGGGCGTCCCCCCGCCGCCGAGGCTATCGACAACGCGATGCGCTCGTGCAGCCGCCAGCGCTCGACGCACGCCGCCAGCATGAAGCCGCCGATAAAGAGAAACACAATCGGATCAGCGTAGGGAGCCGCCGCGTCGCTCATGCTGAGCGCACCGATCAGCGGCAGCGCCGCCAACGGCAGCAGCGCCGTCGCTGAAATCGGAATCGCTTCGGTCACCCACCAGGTCACCATCAAGGCGGCGAGCGAAACCACCCGCCATGCCTCGACGCTCAGTCCCTCAGGCGGCGCCAGGAGCTGCAATCCGATGGCCAGCGAAGGCCCGAGTGCGAGCCCGACCCAGCGTCCGACGCGGCCGAAACCGGTCTCTTCGCGCATCGGCGCCGTCTCGCTCATCGCCCCGCCTTTCGCCTTTGCTGATCGGCGCGGCGGTTATCCGGGCGTGGCGGGCGAGGTGTCAAATGGTGCCCCAGGCCCGACTCGAACGGGCACGCAGTTGCCTGCGGCAGATTTTGAGTCTGCTGCGTCTACCGATTCCGCCACTGGGGCCGCCAATAGCGCGGGGCAGGAGGGTTAAGAGCCGCGGCGGCGGCTGTCAAATGCCGCAGGCGCGCCGCTGGGGCAGCCCCT
>CAZNTI010000295.1:0-3315 GCA_964575885.1 uncultured Terricaulis sp. | reverse complement strand
CGCGTGGCGCGCTGCCGCAAGCCGTTGATCGCCGCAGTCGCCGGCTATGCGCTTGGCGGGGGGTGCGAATTGGCGATGATGTGCGACTTCATCATCGCCGCCGACACCGCCAGGTTCGGCCAGCCCGAAATCACGCTTGGCGTCATGCCCGCCTGGGGCGGCTCGCAGCGGCTCACCCGCAGCATCGGCAAAGCCAAGGCGATGGACCTCTGCCTCACCGGGCGGATGATGGACGCCGCCGAAGCCGAACGCTGCGGGCTGGTTGCGCGAATCGTTTCGGCGGACAAACTTGAGGACGAGGCGATGGCCGCGGCCGCCAAAATCGCGGCCATGGGCCGCCTCGCGGCGATCGCCAACAAAGAGGCCGTGAACGCCGCGTTCGAGACGCCGATGGCGGAGGGCCTGAAGCTGGAGCGCCGATTGTTCTATGGGCTGTTTGCGACCGAGGATCAGAAGGAAGGCATGGCGGCCTTTATCGCGAAACGGCCGCCCGCGTTTCAGCATCGATAGCATTTGACGTCGCGGCGGGCCGGGGCTATAGCCCCGCGCTTCGCTGCCGAAATTAAGCTGCACGAGGACCTGAGCTCACATGGCGAATACGAAGTCCGCAAAGAAGGCGACCCGCGTTATTGAACGCCGTACGGCGGTCAATAAGGCCCGTCGCTCGCGCATGCGGACCTCCTGGCGCACTGTGGAAGAGGCCATCGCGGCCGGCGACGCCCCCAAGGCAGCCGAAGCCCTGCGCAACGCCGAGTCGGAAACCATGCGGGCGGTGTCCAATGGCGTGGTTCACAAGAACATGGGCAGCCGTAAAGTCTCCCGACTGGCCAAGCGAGTCGCTGCGATTTCCGCCGGCGCTTGAGCGTCGCGGCCGCCGCACGCCGGCGCCCGCAAAGCATCCAAAATTTCCGTCTCGACTCCGCGGCAAACGCCCCGGGCGGTGCTGGCGATTGATCAGCACACGGAGGAAAAGAGCGCGTCGGGAAATCTGAATGAAATCACGGAATATCTATAGAAATCAGATGCTTGTGGATGCCTACGGGGCTGTGGAAAATTACAACCTTGCTAGTTGACCACTCCCCAATTAGGCGCTTTAGTCATCGTTACCGGTGAGCGTTGCTCGCCCCTGTTCGAAACCTCCTTTGTGAGATCGATGCTGAAGTACCGGGCCGAAAACTCTGTTCGGCGCGGACGGGGAAAGTGCGCCCGCCGGGGGGCTCAAATCGTATCCAGGGCAGGGGTTGGCTATGGATCATACTGGCGAGGACTTCGCCCACGGTGGTGATGCCGTGGGAATAGGGGCAGCACGGGCCTTCGATCGTGTGCGCAAGGAATTGATGGCAGAACTGGGGGCGGACTTTTTCCGCTCCTACATCGATCCGCTCAAACTGATCGCCGAGTGGAACGGGACGCTGCTGTTGCAAGCGGGGTCGCGGGTGGCTCAGGAGCGGCTCCGGCAGCAGGTGCAGCACCGGCTGGAAGCGCGGATGCGGGTCTATGAGCCCAGGCTCGGCCCCATCGATATCCTGCTTGAGCATGAGCTTCCCGAGGAGGTGCGCGCCTATCTCGCCGATGGCGAGGGCGATGCGCCGTCGCTGACGCCGAGGCCTTCGAATGGCTTCGAGTTCGAGGCGTTCTGCGTCGACCAGACCAACCACCGCGCCTTTACCGTGGCGCAGATGATCGCGGCCGGCGCCGGAGTGACGTTTCCGATCTGGCTGCTCCATTCCCCGCCAGGCTGCGGCAAGACGCACCTTTTGACCGCCATCGCCACCGAAGTCGGCCGGCGCACGCCCGGGCGCAAGGTGCTGATGATGACCGGCCAGGAATTCCTGGAGCACTTCCAGTCGGCGCTGCACAAGAAGCGCGATTCCAGCGCCTTCAAGGACATGGCCCGCGCGCCGGACATCCTCATCCTCGACGATTTCCACCGCATTTGCGGCAAGCGCGCCACCGAGATGGAAGCGTTCGACACCTTTCATGAGATCACCCGCCGCGGCGGCCAGGTGGTGCTCGCGGCCAATCACGGCGCTGAAGGCCTCGACGGCCTCGACGACACCTTGCGGGCGCGCCTGAAGGGCGCAGCTTCATGCGAGATTCAGGAGCCTGAGGCTCTGCTGCGGCGTCGCATCCTCGACATGCGCGTTGCGCACCACGAACGTTCGTCGCCCGGCTTTGCGGTGGCGGCGGAAGCGCTCGATATGATCGCCGAGCGCATGCACGTCACCGGCCGCGAACTCGACGGCGCGGTGTGTCAATTGCTGATCGAATGGAAAATTTCTGGAGGTACGCCCGTGACGCTTGAAGCCGCTGCTACTGCCCTGCATTCCAAACTCGCCGAGGCGTCGGAGCGACGAGTCACGGTGCAGCTCGTGCAGAAGGTGGTGGCGCGTCACTTCGGCATGACCCCGCAGCAATTGCTGGAGCGGACCCGCCGTCACGCCATCGCGCGTCCGCGCCAGATCGCCATGTTCCTGGCCTGCCGGATGACGCATGCGTCGCTGCCCGACATCGGCCAGCGCTTTGGCGGCTTCGACCACACCACGATCATGTACGCCCGAGACAAGGTCCAGGACCTGGTCGATCAGGACGCCAATCTGAAAGCTGAGGTCGAGGGCATCGCCCGCGCCATTCGTCGCGAGCCCTAGACCGCGGCTCAGCGCCCAGGCCCCAGATGTTGCATTTGGGGCTTGGGGTTGGCGCGGCATCTGCTAGGTTTTGTTCCCCCGCCGCGAGCGACTCGCTCGATGCGGGGGTTCAGTATTTGGGGCCGCTCAGGTGAGACGGCCGAGGCCAGGACGAGGCTGATGCGGCTGACCATCGAGCGCGCGGCGCTGTTGAAAGCTCTGAACCACGTGCAAAGCGTCGTCGAGCGGCGCAACACCATCCCGATCCTGTCCAACGTGTTGCTGGCCGCACAGGGCGATTCGCTGCGGCTCACCGCCACCGACCTCGATATCGAGATCGCCGAGGGCGCCCCCGCCGAGGTCGAGCGCGCCGGGCAGACGACGGCGCCGGCGAACTATCTCTACGATTTCATCCGCAAGCTGCCTGACGCCGCCGCCATCCGGCTCGAAGTCACTGGCGACGATCCGCGCTTGTTCATTTCCGCCGGCAAAGCGCGGCTGCATCTGCCAGTGCTGCCGGCGGGAGACTTTCCGTCGATGCCATCCGACGGCTTCGACACCCGCTTCGAAGTGGAGCCGACGAGCCTCGCGCGGTTGATCGACAAGACCCGCTTCGCCATCTCGACCGAGGAGACGCGCTATTATCTGAACGGGATTTTCTTCCACACCGTCGATAGCGACGGGGCCA
>CAZNTI010000294.1:0-3323 GCA_964575885.1 uncultured Terricaulis sp. | reverse complement strand
GAACGCGGCTGGTTTGTCGGCCTCTTCGACGTCAACGCCGAAGGGTTGGCCGAAACCGCCGGAGCGATTCCCGAGGGGCAGCGCATGTCGATGGTGTTTGACGTGCGCGACCGCGACGGCTGGGCGCGCGCCGTGGAAGCCTTCGGTCAGGCCACCGCCGGGCGCATGCACGTGCTGTTCAACAATGCCGGGGTCGGGCGCGGCGGGTTCATCGAGGAGATGACGCCCGAGGATGTCGATCTTGTACTAGACGTCAATCTCAAAGGCGTGGTCAACGGCGTGCGCGCCTGCCTGCCGCTGCTGCGCGCGACGCCGGATGCGCGCATCGTCAACACCGCTTCGGTGGCGGGCGTGTTCGGCGCGCCGCAGATGTCGATCTACTCCGCCACCAAATTCGGCGTGCGCGGGCTGACCGAGTCGCTCGATGCGGAACTCTCGCGCTACAATATCCGCGTCGCCAGCCTGATGCCGTGGTTTGTCGACACCGCGATCCTGGACAACGGCGCCCAGCGCGGCTCGAACCGGCGCCTGCGCGATACGCTCAAGGAAAACAACACGCCGGTCTATCCGGTGCGCATGGCCGCCGAACGCGCCTGGGACGCAGCCCACGGAAGCGAGCTGCACTACATGGTCGGCCGGGAAGCCGAGCGCGCACGCTTCGCCGCGCGCTTCTTCCCTAATCTTGTACGAAATCGCCTGAAGAAGATGCTGGGCGCGCGCTGATCAAGTCGCCACTTCGCCGACGGTTCCAACCGGCAGCGATGCTTCGGTGTCGGACGACGCCGGCGTTTCCGACGCGACGTCTGGTGTAGTTTGCGCCTCTGCGGCGGCTTCGCTCACTGCCGGCGCAGCGTCGAGATCCAGCGGCTCGGCCGCCGCTTCGCTCACGCGGGCAGCGCCTGCGCCGCGGCGGCGCGCCAGCGCCTCCTGATAATAGGCGCGCTCGGCGCCGGTGGGCATCCGATAGAAAACGTGGGTGCCGATTTCGGTGGTGCGCACGAGACCCGAGTTCCACACCGGGTTGACGGCGTGGGTGTGATAGTGCGTCGCGCCCTGCGTGACGGAGCGGGTGTAGCCCAGCATCACCGCAGTGGCGACGCGCTGCGCGCGCTCCCAGGCGCGCCCGCGCGGACGCTGCCGCAGCGAACCGTCGCAGGTGAAAGTGAACTGGCAGCCGGTCGAGCGGTGCGAGCCCTGATAGACGACGCCGCAGATCGAGTTCTGTTAATGACGCGAGCGCGCGCGGTTCATGATCACTTCTGCGACCGCGACCTGGCCGCGCTGGGTTTCGCCGCGCGCTTCGTAATAGATTGCCTGGCTCAGGCAGCCATGCTGGCGTTGATCGATTTGCGGCTCGGTCGGCGCGGCAGGCTCAACCGACATAGAAGGCCCGCGCAGCACCGCCTGCACCATCATCGCGCGCGCGTCGGGGTTTTCGAACAGCGCCGCAGAACCCCGCGCGCGCAGCCCGTCATTGGTGTGAAACGCGGTCAACTCGACACGCGCGTTCGGCTCGGCGGCGCGCAGCAGCTCCTGCTGCATCTCGATCTGAAACGCCGACGACGTCGCCGCCCACTCAGCGCCGTCGCGCTGTTCGGCGGCGCGGTACGAGATCACCGGCATCGCCACCGCAGCGGCGGCGAGGCACATGATCGTCGCAGCGCCCTGGCGCACGGCCAGAGGGTTTCTATCGATCTCCACCATAACTTGGGTCCGAATCTCGCCCGCAAGAATAGTCAGTCGACGCCAGATCAACGACAAATGCATTAAGCCCCACTTAAAGATGTGCAGTTTTGGCACATTTCGCGGCCGAAATTGCTGCACTTCACCCAGACGCAATATTGAACCTAGTACGCGCTGTAAGGACGTGTGGGCATACAGGACGCACCGCAACGCCGCATTTGACAATTTCTTCATAAACCTAAATCCGCGCCATTTAGCGCGCTTTCAGGAACCTGCTGCGGCCTCAAGGCCACAGCACAAAAGCGCAATCGGGGCAAAACGTTGCGAAGATCGTGCCGGTTCACCGTGAAGGCGAAAACCGCTGCGGCGCCTCGCCGCGCCTCGATACCGGCGTTAACGCGCGTTCAATCGCGCAGCGCCGCCTGCGCAGCGGCCAGGCGTGCGATCGGCACGCGATACGGAGAACACGACACGTAGTCGAGGCCTGCGCTCTCGAAAAACGCGATCGACGCAGGGTCCCCGCCATGTTCGCCGCAAATGCCAAGCTTCAGCGTCGCCCGCGCTGCGCGCCCGCGCGCGCACGCCGCGCGCACCAATTCGCCAACGCCCTCCTCGTCAATTGAAACGAAGGGATCGTGCGCCAGCACGCCCTGGTCGACGTACGTTCCAAGGAACTTGCCGGCGTCGTCGCGCGACAGCCCCATGGTGGATTGCGTGAGATCATTGGTGCCGAACGAAAAGAATTCGGCGGCGTCGGCGATCTCGGCGGCGCGCAGCGCCGCGCGCGGCAATTCGATCATGGCGCCGAACAGATACGCGATGCGTTGCTTGCGCGCGGCGAACACCTCTTCGGCCACGGCGTCGACGCGCGCCTTGATCGTTTCCAACTCGCGCTTGGCGACCACGAACGGAATCATGATCTCGGGAACCGGGTTTGCGCCCTCGGAGGCCACATCGCACGCGGCCTCGAACACCGCGCGCGCCTGCATGTCGTAGATCTCGGGATGGACCACCGCCAGGCGGCAGCCGCGGAAGCCCAACATCGGATTGGTTTCGGCAAGCTCGCGCGCGCGCGCCAGCAGCGCCTTGGCGTCGAGGCCGGTGGCCTTGGCGACGTCGGCGCACTCGGCTTCGGTATGCGGCAGAAATTCGTGCAGCGGCGGATCGAGGAAGCGGATGGTGACGGGACGGCCGCCCATGGCGCGGAAGATGCCGACGAAGTCGCCGCGCTGGTGCGGCGCGAGCTTGGCGAGCGCGGCGATGCGCGCGTGCGGCTTCTCGGCGAGGATCATCTCACGCACCGCAGCGATACGTTCAGCGTCGAAGAACATATGCTCGGTGCGGCACAAGCCGATGCCTTCGGCGCCGAACTTCACCGCGACGCTCGCGTCCTCGGGGGAGTCTGCGTTGGCGCGGACCTTCATGCGGCGCGCCGCGTCCGCCCATCCCATGAGGGTGGCGAAGTCGCCGGTCAGTTCGGGCTGGCTCATCTCTACGGCGCCGTAGAACACCTTGCCGGAGGAGCCGTCGACGGTGATCGACTCACCGCGCTTGATCGAACGCCCGCGCGCGGTGAACACGCCCGCCTTCGCATCGATGCGGATATCGCCCGCCCCCGAAACGCACGGCCGCCCCATGCC
>CAZNTI010000293.1:0-3324 GCA_964575885.1 uncultured Terricaulis sp. | reverse complement strand
CCCCCCCCCCCCCCCCCCCGCCCCCCCCCCCCACCCCATCGTGGATCGGGCTTCGATCATGTTCGACGGCGAAGTGTTGTTCGAGGGCTCGCCCCAAGAGGTGCGCTCGAACCAGGCTGTGCGCGAAAGGTATCTCGGCAAAGACTTCAACTAGGACGGGGGCCGCCAATGGCGATGACACCCCGCTTGGAGATGCGCCAGGGCCAAGCCCTGGTGATGACGCCGCAATTGCAGCAGGCGATCAAGCTGCTGCAGCTCTCCAACGTCGAGCTGACCGAGTTCGTCGACGCCGAACTCGAACGCAATCCCCTGCTGGAGCGCGAGGAAAGCTCAGCCGAGGCGAATAAGGATCCCGGCGAGACGCAAGCGCTCGAATTTACAAGCGGGGCGACGCTCGCGGAAGCCGAACTCGACGTCAGCGTAGCAGACCTTGCGCCAGATCTCAGCGTGCAGGAGCTGGCCGAGGCTGGGGCTGCACCGCTCACCGACTGGTCCAAGG
The DNA here is from genome assembly GCA_964575885.1 of uncultured Terricaulis sp. Lineage (GTDB taxonomy): Bacteria > Pseudomonadota > Alphaproteobacteria > Caulobacterales > Aquidulcibacteraceae > Vitreimonas. Next base: position 2,825 of record CAZNTI010000293.1, on the reverse strand, counting down.
CCTCGACGGGTAAAGGCCACGACGATCTCTCCGGCCTCGAAGACACGCTCACCAACGTCGCCACCCTCGGCGAGCATCTCGACGCTCAGCTGACGCAAGCAGGTTTGTCGCCTGCCGACAGACTTATTGGCGCAGCACTGATCGATGCTTTGGACGATTGGGGCTATCTGCGTGCAGATTTGCGCGACCTATCGGCGCGGCTGGGCGCCAACGAGGCCGATGTGTTGCGCGTGCTTGGCGTTTGCCAGGGCTTTGAACCGACCGGCATAATGGCGCGCGATATTCCCGAGTGCCTGGCGCTTCAGCTTAAAGAGCGCGGACGCTTCGACCCGGCCATGGAGAAGCTGCTCGCGCACCTGGACCTGCTCGCCAAGGGTCAGATGGAGCGTTTGCAGACGGTTTGCGGCGTCGATCGCGATGACTTGAGCGAGATGGTTGCGGAACTCCGCGCGCTGACGCCAAAGCCGGGCGCGGCGTTCGGCGGCGGCCCAGTTCAAGGCGTGGCGCCGGATGTGTACGTCAGGCAGTCGCCCGACGGCGCCTGGGTGGTGGAACTCAACACCGAGACCATGCCGCGCGTGCTGATGAATCAGCGTTATTACGCAACAGTGTCGAAGACCGCCAAGCGCGAGGAAGACAAACAATTCCTTAGCGCTTGCGCCGCCAACGCGTCTTGGCTGGTCAAGAGCCTGGATCAGCGTGCACGCACGATCCTCAAGGTGTCGCGCGAGATCGTGCGCCAGCAGGACGGTTTCTTCGCCAACGGCGTCGCACACCTGCGGCCGCTGAACCTGAAGACCGTCGCCGCCGCAATCGAAATGCACGAATCGACGGTTAGCCGCGTCACCTCGAACAAATACCTCTCCTGCGCCCGCGGGATTTTCGAACTCAAGTATTTCTTCACCGCCTCGATCAACGCCGCCGACGGCGGCGAAGCGCATTCGGCCGAGGCGGTGCGTCATCAGATAAAGGGGTTGGTCGACGGCGAACGCGACGAGGACGTGCTGTCCGACGACCGCATCGTGGAAATCCTGCGAGAACGGGGCATCGAGATCGCCCGGCGCACGGTCGCGAAGTATCGCGAGAGCCTGCGCATTCCCTCGTCGGTGGAGCGCAAGCGCAAGCTGACGCACGGCATTTGAGCCAGGCGCACAATGCCGCACGAGATCCAGGATGCGCTCCCACGGCGCCAATGAAGACCGCGCTGGGCATGCCGCGTCGCGCCCAACAAGTGTTTGGTCAGGCGGGCACAATGTGCCGGCAATGAAGGTTCATCCCAATGACAGAACGTTTCGAACGGCACCGCCAAGCATGGACTCAAGATGAGATTCACAAGCTGCACATGTTAGCGGCCAAGGGCATGTCGCTGAAAGCGATCTCCAAGGCGCTGACGCGCAGCGAGGAATCGACCAGGGACCGTGCCAAAGCCGACGGCGTCGTGATCGCGAAACTGCGCTGAGTTCTTGGGACGCAGCGGCCGTCATACGGCGCCCAAACGCCGTCATTCGTCGCAATCGCCCTGGCGCACACCTGCGAGGGTGGCGATGCTCGACGCCATGAACCGCCTCGCCCTCGCCGGCCTTTTCCTCCTGCTCGCTCAACCCGCTTTCGCTCAGAATTGTCCACCGCAGGGGTATACGCGCCCCGCTCTGGAAGCGCTGCGCGCCGCCGAATTCCGCATCGAGGGGGCCCGCGCACGCGAGCGCTTCGCCCGCGACCTCGTCGCCTGCCTCGCCGCACCGGATCCGTTTTTACGTGATCAGATCGGCTATGAGGGGCTTTCGCACCTGCTGCGCGGAGAGCACCTGGCCGCGCCGCTCCGCCAGGACCTCACGCAGCAGATTCTGGCGATGCTGCGTCAGCCCGACCCGGATGGATTTGGGCGCCCGTTTGCGGCCTTAGCGCTGTCGGAGCTCGTGCGCGCCGACCGCGTGAACGGGGCCTACACGGACGCCATGAGAAATGAGATCGTCGAAACCGGCGGCGCCTACATGGTTTCGATCCGCGATTATCGCGGCTTCGACGAACGCGAGGGCTGGCGCCACGGAGTGGCCCACACAGCCGACCTGCTGATGCAGATCGCACTCAACCCAAATTTCGATCAACCGGCGCACTTGCGTCAGGTCCGCGATGCGGTAGCCGCCCAGGTGGCGCCCGACGGCCACTTCTACATCTACGGCGAACCCGAAAGACTGGCGCGCCCGATCCTGTTCCTGGCCGCGCGTGACGCGTTTACGGAAGCTGAGTGGACCGCGTGGTTCGCGCAATTCGCGCCGGCCGCAGGAGAGAACTGGTTTGCGTCGCAAGCGGGGCTCGCCAAGCGCCACAATGTTACTGCCTTTCTGCAGACGATTTGGCTCAATGCGCGTCTCAGCGCGAATACGTCCGACGACGCGCTGCTGGCTGGCGCCGAGGGGGCGCTGCGGGCTCTGCCCTAAGCGCGCCGCGCCCGCAGCAGCAGCCATTGGCCGGCGAGCACCAGCACGATCCCGCTCAGCGCAAGAATGCCCCAGGTCTTATCCTCGAGCAGCGCCGACACCAACATCGCCACCGGCGGCGCCAGGGCCGAGATGTACGACGCAGTCGCATAGCCGCGCCGCCGCGCCAGCCCGTAATAGAGCAGAAACGCAAGCACCGAACCATTCAGCGCCAAATGCAGAAGTGAGAGCGTTTAGGGCCACGTGAACTCGAAGGCCCAGGTTTTGCCTGTCGCCACCGCGTACAGCGTCAGCAACCCCGCGCCGTACGCCATCGCCCAAGCTGTGGAGGCGGCCAACGGCGCGCCGGCAACCTCGCCGCGGCGTGCAAACAGATTGCCCACCACC
>CAZNTI010000292.1:0-3332 GCA_964575885.1 uncultured Terricaulis sp. | reverse complement strand
GCTGCTGGCGGACGCTGAAGTCTATCGTCGCCTGGATGCGCGCGAGGCCAAGCTCGAAGGCCGGGTGCTGGGCGGGCTGATCGGCTGGGCGCTGCTGAGCAGCGCCTTCTACGCGACACTGCCGCTGGCGCTGTGGCTCGACGGCGCGAGCGCGGGCGCAGCTGCGGCGATGGTGCTTTGGGTTGCGGGCGCGGTGCGCCCGTTCGGCCCGGGGGTGTCTGGAAATCCGGCGCTGGCGCTGGCTGGCGCGGCGCCGCCGGCGTTGACGCTGCTGGTCACGCCGCTGGCGGCGGCGGCGACCACCGTCACGCCGGATTGGGACCTGGCGGTCATCGCCACGCTCGGCGGCGGCGCGCTGATGGCGTACGTGGCGCATGCGCGCCTGCGCGCCGGCGAAGCCGAGCAGCGCGCGGGCGTTAGCGCGCAGAAGGAAGTCGCCGAACATACGCTGGCGCGGCTGGCGCTCGACATCACCGACCGCGACGCGATGCTGCTTGATCGCAACGGCGCCATCCTGGCGATGAGCGCCGGCATGCGCGCCGTGCTGAGGCGCGAAGACGTCGTAGGGCGCAAGTTCGAAGACCTGATCCCCTGGTCGTCGGAACGCTGGCGCCGCGCGCTTGCGCAGGCCCTGGCCGGCGAGAGCACGCGCTACGACGCCGACGAAACCGAAACCGCGCAGGGGCGGCGCTGGTTCGCGTGGGAAGCGCACCCCTGGCGCGATGCCCATGGGGCTGTGTGCGGGGTGCTTGCGTGCGGGCGCGACGTCACCGCGCTGACGCAGGCGCGCGCCGCGGCGGAGGCGCACAAGGAGCGGCTCAACGTGGCGCTGGAGATCGGCAACAGCGCGTTCTGGGAAGTCGACTTCAAGCGCGGCGTCATCGATTGGTACGGCGATGTCGCCAAGCTCTACGGGGCCCCGTTCACGTTCGCGCAATTCATGGCCAACGACACCGGCTTCCTGCATCCCGAGGATCGGGTCGCGCTCAAGGAATATTTCGACCGCATCCTGACCGGCGCCGGGGGCTGCATCGAGCACCGTGTGCTGCACCGCGATGGGCGCGTCAGCTGGGTGGAGGGCTGGGCGCGGCGCGTGATCGGACGCTCGGGCGGCGTGCGCAAACTCATCGTCGTCTCCAAGGACATAAGCGAGCGCAAGAACCAGGAAGCGGCGTTCATCGCCGCCATGCACCGCGCCGAAGAAACGCTGAAGGCCAAGCGCGCGCTGTTTGGCGGCGAGGATGTGGGCGTGGTCGAAGCGCTCGACGAAGCCCAGGTCAATCTCGCCGAAATGTACGAGCGCCTCGAGCGGCTGATGGCGGAAATGGATGTGCGCGATGCGCTGCTGGCGCGCACGCTGACCTCGCTGCGGGCGGCGCGCGAGGTCGCCGAATCCGCAAACGTCTCGAAGTCGCAATTCCTGGCCAATATGAGCCATGAATTGCGCACCCCCCTCAACGCCATCATCGGCTACGCCGAGATCCTCAAGGAAGAGGCCGAAGCCGACGCGCGCGCCAGCGATCTGGCCGATCTCGACCGGGTCCTGAACGCGGCGCGTCAGCTGCTGCACCTCATCAACGGCATTCTGGACCTCTCCAAGATCGAAGCCGGGCGCATGGACGTCTCGGTGGCCGAGGCCGATATCGGCGCACTCATCGCTGAAGCGGTGGCGACGGTGCGGCCGGCTGCCGAGAAGAACGGCAACACGCTGCTGCTTGCCCCGGTGGCGGGGCTGGGCGCGATGCGCACGGACGCCTTCAAGCTCAACCAATGCCTGCTCAACCTGCTGGCCAACGCCGCCAAGTTCACGCGCGACGGCGAAGTTTCGGTGCGCGCCGCGCGCACCCGCGAGCAGGGCTGCGACTGGATCGAGATCGCGGTCGCCGACAACGGCATCGGCATGAGCGCAGCGCAGCTGCAGCAGCTGTTCAGCCCGTTCACGCAAGCCGACGTCGCCACCGCGCAGCGTTACGGCGGCACTGGGCTCGGGCTTGCCATCACCCGCAGCACTGCGCGGCTGCTGGGCGGCGACGTGACGGTGGTCAGCGCCTTGGGCCAAGGCTCGACCTTTACGCTGCGGGTGCCGGCGGAGCTGGAACAGGCGGTCGAGTTCAGCGACGAGAATGAGCGCATGGGCGCTGCCAGCGGCGCGCAGCGTCTGGTGCTGCTCATTGACGACGAGGAAAGCGCGCGCGACCTCACCTCACGCTCGCTCGACCGGCTGGGCTTCAGCGTGCGCGCTGCGGTCAGCGGCGAAGAGGGGCTGGCGTTGGCGCAGAGCTTGCGCCCAAGCCTGATCGTGCTCGACATCAATCTGCCCGGCATGAACGGCTGGCAGGTGCTGGAGGCGCTGGCGGCCAGCGATGCGGCCGACATTCCGGTGATCATTCATTCGGTCAATGACGAGCGGCGCCGCTCCGCTGCGGCGGGGGCGGCCGCGCATCTGGTGAAGCCCGCTGACCGCGATGTCCTGGCGGCGGCGGCGCTGCGCTTTGCGCGCGCATCCCAGGCCAATGAAATCAAGGCGTCGTCGCCCGACGCGGCAAGATCTGTTGAGGAGAGAGGGCAATGCGCATCCTGATTGCAGAGGACCATCCCGACAATCGCGAAATGCTGACCAGGCGATTGGAGCGGAGGGGCTACGAGGTGCACGTCGCCGAAAACGGCGCCGAGGCGGTGGAGAAGGCAAAGGCGTGCGCGCCGGACCTCATCCTCATGGACATCTCCATGCCGGTAATGTCGGGCATCGAGGCGACGCGGGTGCTGCGCCAGACGCCGGTGGTGAAGGACGTGAAGATCGTGGCGCTCACCGCCCACGCCATGGAGAGCGCGCGGCGCGAATGCATGGAAGCAGGCTGCGACGACTTCGCCACCAAGCCGGTCGATTTCGCGGGGCTGGTGGCGCTGATCGAACGCTACGCCGCCTGAAGGCGCGTTAACGCCACGCTAAGGTTAGCGGAAAGCGTATGTAAAATAGGCGCCTAGACCTGCGTCATTAGCGCCGCCTTAGCTTCCCTGTCGTAATACTGCAGGCTGGTATGGTGACGGTTGGCGGGGCGACGAATGTCGGCGGCGCAAGGCGATGATGGCGTGTCCTCGTCGACGCGCGGGCGGATATTGCTGGTCGACGACCAGGCTCAGAACCGCGACATGCTCGGCCGGCGCCTGGAGCGGCGCGGCTACGACGTGGTGCTGCGCGAAAGCGCGGTCAATATCGAAGCCGAGATCGCCGAACTCGGCATCGAGCTGGTGCTGCTCGATTGGATGATGCCCGAGCGCTCGGGCTACGATGCGCTGCTGGGCATCCGCGCGCACTTCGACGCCGAGCACAT
>CAZNTI010000291.1:0-3357 GCA_964575885.1 uncultured Terricaulis sp. | reverse complement strand
GCAACGCTGGAAGCGTTGCGCGTGGAAGCGCTGGGCAAGCAGGGCTCGATCTCGGCGCTGATTTCGGCGGGTCGCTAGTCTTCGACCGGCTCCGACACCCGCATGCGCGGAAGCGCGGTCTCGAACGCGGCTGCATCAGACGGCGACAGCACCGCGCGTCCGGCGATGATGCCCATCTGCGTGCTCTGAATCGCGTAGTAGGTCTCGCCCGGCTCGATTTCCATGCGAATGGTGTCGTTGCGACCGATTTCGTACTCGTGGATTCCCGGCTCCGCGACGTGCACGAAGTACCGTCCGTTGGGCAGTCGGCCGAGCGGCGCTTCATTTTCGCGCACCGTAAAGCTCAGCGCCGCTCCGACCAATCGGTTGGGACGGAAGAACACCACCTGCCCTTTTCCCTCGGGAGGCGGGGTGATCCCTGAGGGCAACGACGCTGCGGCTTCCACGCTTGGGGTTGGCGGCTCGGGCGCCGCGGCTGCTTCCGGAGTTGGAGCAGTTTCCACCGTTTCGGCCGTTGGCGGCGTCTCGGGCATTGTCGTAGGCGTGGGCGACTCGACCGTGGGCGCCGGCTGTTCGTCTTGAGCCGATGCTAAACCGGACGCGCCGAGCGCCATCAAAGCGCAGAACGCAAACGCTGCGAGTTTCATTGCGGAGTCTCCTGTGTCGATGGTGTCGATTGTGTCGATGGACCTTGCGGCGGCGGCTCTTGGACTGCGGTCTGAGGCGCCGGCGTCGGAACGGCAACGTCTGCTGCCAGGCGCGCCGTGCCGCTCGCGCCTGCTGGAATTTCAACTTGGCCGCCTTGCACGAAAATGCCGGCGACGCCTGCATACGGGATCATCGTCACCGCCAATGCGGTGTTGCCGCGATCCTCGCCAGCCGCCGTGATCTGCATCCCGCGAATGCGGACCCGCTCCCCATTGATCTCGATATACCTGCCCGAGATGATCAATCGTCCCTGGCGCCCGCCGAAGGCGGCGGCGTGGGCGTCGATGACCTCGCCGCCGCCTGCGGCGCCGGCCGGCGCGACTTCACGCCCATCGACCACGATCGGGGCCGCCAAGCGCAAACCGAACAATTGGCCGATTTGCGCCGAGCGGGAGCTGAGGGGCTCAGCAAGTTCCACCTGGATGACGGTTCCCGCTGGGATGCGCACAGTGAGATCGCTCGTGGCGGCAGAGGCCGCCGGCGGCGCCTCGATTGCGGTGCTGACGCTTGGCGTTGACGGTTGCGTTTGCGCACGCGCCTGCGGCGAGGCGCACGCCAGTGCGATCGCCATCAGAACGATTTCTTTTGAGGATCTTATCACGCCGCGTCCCCAATTTAATCCTAGCCCGGTGCTAGGTGGGCGGCAAGTCTGGGAATTGCCTTGGCCCGAAATCCTCCGCTAAACACCGACCATGGACGCGAGGACGACAGATACAGAAGCATTGGAGCGCGACCTCATGGGCCGCATCGATGCAGCTGCCGATGACGCAACGCTGGAAGCGTTGCGCGTGGAAGCGCTGGGCAAGCAGGGCTCGATCTCGGGGCTGATGAAGTCGCTGGGCGCGATGAGCCCCGACGAACGCAAAGAATTTGGCCCGAAGCTCAATGCGCTGAAGGACCGCGTCACCGAGGCGATCGTCACACGCAAGGCCGCGTTCGCGGAAGCAGCGCTCGATGCACAGCTGAAGGCCGAAGCGGTGGACGTGACGCTGCCTGCGGTGCGCACGCGCATAGGCACGATCCATCCGGTTTCTCAGGTGATGGAGGAGCTGGCGCAGATTTTCGGCGAAATGGGGTTTGCCGTTGAGGAAGGCCCCGACATCGAAACCGATTTCAACAACTTCACGGCGCTCAATTTTCCGCCCAATCATCCGGCGCGCGAGACCCACGACACGTTCTTCCTTGCGCGAACCGGCGCCGACACCGTGTCGAAGGTGCTGCGCACGCATACCTCGCCGGTGCAGGTGCGCACGATGCTGAAGCAGAAGCCGCCGATCCGCATGATCTGCATGGGCCGCACCTTCCGCAAGGATTCCGACGCCACCCACACGCCGATGTTCCATCAGATCGAAGGCCTGGTCATCGACGAGACCACCAGCATGGCCGATCTCAAGAGCGTGCTGATCGCGGCGATCAAGGCGTTCTTCGAAGTTGACGATGTGCGCCTGCGCTTCCGCCCGCATCATTTTCCGTTCACGGAGCCGAGCGCGGAAGTGGATGTCGGCTGCGACCGCTCGGGCGGGCAGATCAGGATCGGGACGGGCGAGGATTGGCTTGAGATTCTGGGCTCGGGGATGGTGCACCCGAACGTGCTCAGGAATTGCGGCATCGATCCGGACAAGTATCAGGGCTACGCCTTCGGCATGGGCATCGACCGCCTGGCGATGCTCAAATACGGCATGCCCGACCTGCGCGACTTCTTCGCCGCCGACACGCGATGGCTGAAGCACTACGGCTTCAGCCCGTTTCTCTTGCGCGGCTTGGCGCAAGGCGTAGGCTGAACCGGCCATGGTTGGGCGGGAGGTTCTCCCATGATATTTCGCAACCACGTCCGTCGCGTGACAGAAGTCGGCGCCGCCAAGCGCGCGCATGATTTCTGGAGCGTCGTGTTTTGGGTCTTTACGGTCCCGTCGGCGTATCTCGCCACCTACATCTTGGGCTGGTTTCAGGGAACGCAGGTGCACGCGCCAATCGAGGCCGTGCTGACGCATCCGGCGCTTTCGCGCCCGCTGTTCCCACAGTTTGCGTGGACCAATCTCGGCCTCTTGGCGCTTATCGCCGTATACCTCGCGGTGGCCGTCGTGATCAGTTTGGCGCAACGGTTGCGTGTGCTCTACAAGCATCGCCGCGCCGATCTCGCGGCCGAGGCGCTCTACCGGCAAATCGCCGAAGGCGGAAGTTGCGACACGCCCTTCGTATTGTATCTGCGGCCGTTCGGCTCCACTGACGCGTTCCGGACGCGGATAAAGGAGAATCGTCGCAGCAAGGCCAACATCGTTGAGTTCGAAGCTGTGCTGACGGCGTCGGCGAAACCGTTGCCTTTGCTCGCGCTCGGCGAGAGCCTTGAACACCTCGGCGCCGCACGCATAAAAACCACCGATGAGGAATGGAAGCTGGTGGCCGAGCGTTTGATGGAGTGCGCCGAGCTGATCGTCATCCTGCCATCGTCGCGGCCGGGCACCTTGTGGGAGGTGGAGCAATTGCTTGCGCGCAATTGGATCGCGAAAAGCGTGATTATCGACGCGCCCGACAAAAGCCGGACGGAATTCAGCCAGGAAGCGGAGTGGAGCGAAATCGGCGCATTGCTCGCGCGCGCCGGCTACACTCTGCCCGCCAACGACCGCAAGGGGCGCATCATGTTTTTCGGGG
>CAZNTI010000290.1:0-3382 GCA_964575885.1 uncultured Terricaulis sp. | reverse complement strand
CACAGGTGGGAGCCCAGAAAACCGGAGCCCCCGGTTACGAGAATACGTCGTTCGAACATGGGCCTACCCATAGGAGGAAGCCCGCAACGGTGCAATTGTCTGCGCCTCCGCGGCCGCGCTTTCCGAGGCGCAAATTAGGGCTTCCGCGACCGAGGCGATTGCGGCATCGTTCCTAAAATAAAAACGCATAAGCGGAGTGGGGATGAGCGAGACGCCATGGTCCGATTGGGTCGGACGCAGCGAAATCCGCCACGACCGTATCACCGAGACGCCGGTGCTGGCGCTTGCCGCGACCTTGAACCGCGACGTCAATGCAGCCGTCGGCGCGCCGTTGCCGGCGCTCTGGATATGGCTCTATTTTCTCCCGCTGGCGCCAATGCGAGAGGTGGGGCCGGACGGCCACCCGAAGCGCGGCGGTTTTCTGCCGCCGGTTCCCCAGCCCCGGCGGATGTGGGCGGGCAGCCGCTGCACGTTTCAGGCGCCGTTGCGCATCGGCGACGTGGTCGAGCGGACCTCAACCATCCTCAAGATCGCCGAGAAGCCGGGCAAGAGCGGGCCGATGACGTTCGTCACTCTGCGCCATGAAGTGCGCGTCGACGGGGCCGTCGCCATAGAAGAAGAGCAGGACATCGTCTATGTCGATATCCCGCCCCGCTACGAACCGCCGGCGCCCTCGCCGCTGCCCGCGTGCGACTGGTGCGAAGCCGCAGCCATCGATCCGGTGCTGCTGTTCCGTTATTCGGCGCTCACCTTCAACGGCCATCGTATTCATTACGACAAGCCCTATGCCATTGAGGTCGAGCACTATCCGGGGCTGGTGGTGCACGGGCCGCTGCAGGCGACTTTGCTGTTCGACGCCGCTTGCAGGCGCGCACACGAGCGCATTCCTGCCGCCTTTAGTTTCCGCGGCGTGCGGCCGTTATTTGCTGACGAGCTGGCGACGCTAAACGGGCGCGCGCGCGAGGACGGCGCCTGGGAGTTGTACACCGCCAACGGCGACGGCGCGATGACTATGCAGGCGGCCATGACATGGAGCTGAACCCCAGCGCTCCGCTGCGGCTAGAACGCTCGGTGCTGATCGCACCCGCTTCCAATCCCGCCATGCTGGCGAAAGCTGCGGCAGCGCGCGCCGACGCCGTATGCATCGATTGCGAGGATGCGGTTGCGCCCGAGCGGAAGGCCGAAGCGAGAGCTCACGCCGTGCAAGCGCTTACGACGCTCGATTTCGGCGCCAAGCTGAAGGCGGTGCGCATCAACGGCCTCGACACCCCGTTCGCCTATCGCGATCTGGTGGAGATCGTCGAAGGCGCCGGCGCGCAGCTCGATCTGATCGTCGTGCCCAAGGTAGGCGCCCGCGACGACGTGCGCTTTGTCGCTACGATGCTGAGTCAGATCGAAGCGGCGGTTGGCATCGACCGCCCGATCGGCATCGAAGCGCTGATTGAAACCGCTGCCGGCGTGCTCAATATCGGCGAGATTGCCGGCGCCAGCCCCCGGCTTGAAGCGCTGATCTTCGGCTCCGGCGACTTCGCCGCCTCGATGCAGATGCCGCTGGACAGCATCGGCGGCATGGACGCGCACGACGCCGCGTACCCCGGCCATCGCTGGCATCACGCCATGCACGGAATCGTCACCGCCGCGCGCGCGCATGGCCTGCGGGCCATCGACGGGCCGTTCGCGGATTTCAAGGACGCTGATGGCCTCAAGCGCGCCGCCCAGATCGCGCGCGTGCTCGGCTTCGACGGCAAGTGGTGCATTCATCCAAGCCAGCCCGCAGCGGTCGACGAGGCCTTCGCGCCAAGTGTGCAGGAGATCGCGCACGCCCAGCAGGTGCTGGCCGCGTACGAGCAGGCCAAGGCTGAGGGGCGCGGCGCCGTCGCCGTCGACGGCAAGATGGTCGACGCAGCCAACCTGCGCATGTGCCAACATATCTTGGCGCGGGCGAAACGCGCGGGCCTGCTGGCATGAGGAAACGGCGATGGTGAAAATCCTCGAAGGCTTGCGCATCGTCGAGGGCTCGGCCTTCGTGGCCGCGCCGCTGGCGGGCATGACGCTGGCGCAGATGGGCGCCGACGTGATCCGCTTCGACCGCATTCGTGGCGGGCTCGATCATCAGCGATGGCCCGTGACCGCGAAAGGCCGCTCGCTGTTCTGGGCCGGCCTCAACAAGGGCAAGCGCAGCCTCGCCGTCGATATGGCGACGCCGCGCGGGCAGGAGATCGTCACCCGCCTGATCTGCGCGCCTGGCGAGCAGGCCGGCATTTTCCTCACCAATCTGCGCGTGCGCGGCTGGATGGATTACGACGAACTCAAAAAGCACCGCGAAGATTTGATCATGATGTCCATCACCGGCGATCGCCGCGGCGGCCCGCAGGTTGATTACACTGTAAACCCAGCGGTCGGATTTCCGCACGCGACCGGCCCGGAGGGCTCAGCCGAGCCGGTGGGTCACGTGCTGCCGGCGTGGGACTGCATTACCGGCCAGCAGGCAGCACTCGGCATTCTCGCCGCCGAACGCCATCGCCGGCTCACCGGCCGCGGGCAATTGGTGGAACTGGCGCTGAAGGACATGGCGCTCGCCATGTTGGGCAATCTTGGGATCATCGGTGAAGTCACCGTCAACGGCGTCGACCGGCCCAAGATGGGCAACGCGCTTTACGGCGCCTACGCGCAGGATTTCGTCTGCAAGTGCGGCGGGCGGGTGATCGTGGTCGCGCTCACAATCCGTCAGTGGGACAATCTCAAGGCCGCCACGCACACCCAAGCCGCCTTTGACGAACTCGCGGCCAAACTGGGCGTTAAGCTCAGCCTCGAAGGCGAACGCTTCAAACATCGCGCCGCCATCACTGCGGTGCTGAAGCCGTTCTTCGACGATCGCAGGATCGAGGATTTCGCGCCGAGCTTCGACGAGCGCGGCGTGACCTGGAGCCGCTATCGCAGTTTCGGCCAAGCGGTTGCGGAAGATCCCGATTGCTCGCTCGACAACCCGATGTTCTCGATGCTCGATCATCCAGGCATCGGCGCCTATTTGACGCCTGGCAATCCGATCGCCTTTTCCGCGGTGGAGCGTGTGGCGCCGACGCGCGCGCCAAGCCTGGGCGAAGACACCGACGAAATCTTGGGCGAGATCGGCTTTTCCGATAGTGAGATCGCCGCGTTGCACGACGCGAAGATCGTGGCGGGGCCGGTGTGACGCGCGCCGGATAAGCGAGAGTTTCGGCCCCCGCGCGCGCTATTCCGCTGCGACCGGGCGCTGCTTGCCCAGCCGGTCGAACGCGACCAGGTCCCGTACGAGATCCTCCAGCTCCGCGAACGGCACCATGTTCGGCCCGTCGCTCTGCGCATTGTCGGGATCAGGGTGTGCTTCGATGAAGTTCGCAGC
>CAZNTI010000289.1:0-3409 GCA_964575885.1 uncultured Terricaulis sp. | reverse complement strand
CGAGGAAGGTTCCGGGCTAGCGGAATGGACCAAAAAGGCGGCGTGCCAGGAACTCTTTGGTTTGGCGCGCCGCTTTGCGCATCACGTAGATTTTCTCAAACAGCAGCGCGAGCGCATAGATGGCGCACGCGCCCAGGATGAGCATGACGCCCATTTCCACTGGGTTCAGGTGCTGGAACAGCTCCACCAAGCTGACTTCGTTTTGTCCGGCGGCCTCGGCCTGCGCCTCGGCGCCGCGCGCTTGAGCGGCGGCGCGTTCGGCCTCGCTCAGAGCCGGAGTAGCGGGTGCGGCCGGCGTGGCGGCGGCGCCCTCAGCTGGCGCCTGACCCGCGGGGGCCGCCCCTTGCTGCGCAAACATCAACAGCGAATTCATCAACGTCATGGTCTGCCCTTTGCCTGCCCTATGCCCTTACGGGATTGGCCGCACCATCGCGCCAATCGCCCGCCCAAGAATGAACTTCCGCGTAATGGTGATCAGATCGCGCGTGGCCGAGCCGCCGAACGCATCCTCCCACCAGAGCCGATCCGGGCCGCCGCGTTGCGCGGTCTTCTTTCCCGGGCGACCAGTCGACGCCAGCACCTAAATTTTCGGAAAAGATGCTCTTGTCAACGCCTCCCACGCAGTCGGGCGTGCCTGTGGACGCCCGCTCCCCCATTTGCGCTAGGTGTATCGCCGCCGGCAGTGGCGGCAACCAAAACTTTCGTGAACGTCATCACAAGGCGGGTTAAGCGGAAAAATATGCCCGCCAATGGGCGGTTAGTCGCGGTTAGTCATAGTGAAGGAGCCGGCTTATGGCCATGGAAGTCGCCGAACTGACGCTTTTGTTGCGCCAAGCCTTTCCAGACGCCGACATCAGCATCGAGGATCTTGCCGGCGACGGCGACCACTACCGCGCGACCATCCTCTCCGCGGCGTTCGAGGGAAAATCGCGGGTGGCCCAGCACCAGATGGTGTACGCGGCGCTGCAGGGGCGCATGGGCGGGGCGCTGCACGCCCTGGCGCTGCATACCGGTCCCAAAACCTCGGCTTGATCCGCCTGCGGGGCGGCCTTACCTCCTGGAGCAGGAGCCCATATGAGCAACGCACAAGACGCCATCCGCGAGACCATCGCCGCCCACGACGTGGTGCTTTACATGAAGGGCAACGCCGACATGCCCCAATGCGGCTTCTCGAGCATGGTGGTGCGCATCCTCGATCACCTGGGCGTCAGCTATCATGACGTGAACGTGCTGGCCGACGAGGACATCCGCCAGGGCGTCAAGGACTTCGCCAACTGGCCGACGATTCCGCAACTTTACGTCAAAGGCGAATTCGTCGGCGGCTGCGACATCGTGCGCGAGATGTTCCAGAGCGGCGAATTGAAGGCGCTGCTTGAGGAAAAGGGCGTCGCACGAGCGGCCTGATCACGCGCTGCGGCGATCGCTCGGGCGCTCCAGCACCGCAAGATTGAGCTTGAGCAGCGCACCGTCGCGCAGCACGTCGAGCGACACGCGCCGGCCGATGCGCTCGCGCGTCAGCAATTTGTGCACGGCGTCGACCGAGGGCGTCGCCGCTCCTTCAAGTTTCAGCACCACGTCCCCGACGCGCAAGCCTGCGGCTTCGGCGGGGCCCCCGCCCGAAACCGCGACCACTAGCACGCCGCTTTCGACGTCGAGCCCTAAGCGCCGCACCAAAGCGCGCGACAATTCCTGAGTCTGGCCGGCGATCCCGAACCAGCCGCGCGCGACGCGCCCGTTGCGCATAAGATCGGGGATCACGAATTTGGCGGTGTTGGCAGGCACCGCAAAGCAAATCCCCTGCGCGCCGCCGATGATGGCGGTGTTGACGCCGACGAGAGCCCCGCGCGCATCCACCAGCGCGCCGCCGGAATTACCCGGGTTGAGCGCGGCGTCGGTTTGGATGACATCTTCAATCAGTCGCCCGCCATCGCCGCGCAGCGTGCGTCGCAGCGCGGATATGACGCCGACCGTTACGGTTGCCTGCAGCCCTAGCGGATTGCCCATGGCGATCGCCAGTTCACCCACGCGCAGCGCGTCTGAATCGCCCAATTCCGCAAATTGATGGCGTTTGCCGTTCAGCCGCAGCAAGGCGAGATCGGTGTCGGGATCGGCCCCCACCACCTCGGCGGCGACGACGCTGCCGTCGTGCAGCACGCCCTCGACGCGGCCGGCGCCCTTGATCACATGATTGTTGGTCAGCGCGTAGCCGTCGGGCGAAATGATCACCCCCGAACCGGCGCCATCGTAGAGATCGCGCGCGCGGCTGGTGCGCCGCACCCCGATCACCGCCGGACCGATCGCCTCGACGACCGAAATCACCGTCTCCGAAAAACCGTCGCGGGGTCCGCGCTGACGCGGAGCGGCGACGACGTCATTCTTTCGCCCGAACATGCAAAACGAAATAGGAGGTGCGCAGTCGCCCCGCTAGGGGCGGCTTCCTTGGCGAGGCTGCATGGCCTACATCGCGCGCATGACCACCTCCTCCTCAACACGACCGCGCTTCAACCTGCTGGCTTGGCTGCGCAATTCATTCCTCGCCGGCGTCGCCGTGGTGCTGCCGTTCGTGGTGACAATCTGGCTGATCTGGATGGTGGTGACGTTCATCGACAACAACGTCGAGCCGCTGCTGCCGGAACGATTGCAATTCTTCTCCGCCTTTCCCGGCGGCGGCGTGATTGTGGCGGTGGCGGCGCTGACGCTGGTGGGGGCGCTGGCGGGGAATTTTTTCGGTCGCATTATCGTTGAGGGCGCCGACCGCGGCATCGCCAACCTGCCGCTGGTGCGCTCCATTTATGGCGGCGCCAAGCAGGTGTTCAAACAGGTCGCCGCCCCTGAGCGCACCTCGTTCAAGCAGGCGGTGCTGGTGGAATTTCCCAAACCAGGGACTTGGGCGATCGGCTTCATCACCAACGAGGACACCGCCGAGGTGGCGCACGACACCGGCGAGGATCTGGTCGCGGTGTACGTTCCGCAAGCGCCGATCCCGACCTCCGGCTTCCTGCTCTACCTCGCCCGCGAAACCCTGAAGCCGCTGGCGATCAGCCCCGAAGAGGCGCTGAAGCGCGTCATCTCGCTTGGCATCATCCGCGATCCGGAGGCCGAAAGCCGGCTAGAGCCGCCTAGTCGATCTTGAAATCGCCCGGCGCCCAGTCCGGCTTTGGGTAGTGCGGATCCATCCGTTCAAGCGTGTCGCGCACCACCGCCGCGATGATGGCGTTGCGCCGCCATTTCTTGTCGGCGGGGATGATACGCCAGGGCGCATGCGCGGTTGAGCAGCGCTCGAGCATGACCTCGTAAGCGTGCTGATACTCATCCCAGAGCGCGCGGTCCTCGAGGTCGCCGGGGTTGAACTTCCAATGCTTGGCGGGATCGTCGAGCCGCTCCTGCAGACGATCGCGCTGGTCGTCCT
>CAZNTI010000288.1:0-3411 GCA_964575885.1 uncultured Terricaulis sp. | reverse complement strand
CTCGATCAGCGCAGCGGCGCGGTGCCGTATCTGCCGCTCGACACGCTGCGCCGGCGCAGCGCCGCGCAGCCGCAACCGCAGCCGCAGCCGCAGGGAGGCCGATGATGCAGCGCACGCTCCTTCCCATTGTGATCATCGCCTTTGCGGCTTTGGTCGTGGTCTCGAATGCGATGTTCGTGGTGCGCCAGGATCAGCAGGCGATCGTGCTGGCCTTCGGCCAATACCAGCGCGTCATCAATGCGCCAGGCACCGATCAGCCCGGCCTCTATTTCAAGGTGCCGTTCGTCGATACCGTAGTGCGCTTCGACAAGCGCAACATGGGACTGGCGATCGAGGGCCAGGCCTTCGTCGCCTCCGACCAGGAGCGGCTGATCGTCGACGCCGTGGTGCGCTGGCGGATCGTGGATCCGCGCCGCTTCTATCAAAGCGCGCTCGACGAGGCCGGCGGCGCCCAGCGCCTGCAGACCTTCACTGAATCGGCCATGCGCCGGGCCCTCGGCGGGGCCACTTCCGATGAGATCATCTCCGGCCGCCGCGCCGCGCTGATGCAGCAGATCGAGGCGGATCTGAACGCCGCCGCCGCCACCGAACTGGGCGTCAACGTCGTCGACGTGCGCATCCGCCAGGCCGACCTGCCGGACGAAACCCGCGAGCGCGTCTATGAGCGCATGCGCTCCGAGCGTCAGCAGGTGGCCGGGCGCATTCGCGCCGAGGGTGAACGCGAGGCTGCGATTATCCGCGCCACCGCGCGCCAGGAATCGGAACGCCTGCGCGGCGAAGGCGACGCCGAGCGTGCGCGCATCTTCGCGCAGGCCTACGGCCGCGATCCGGAGTTCGCGTCGTTCTACCGCTCCATGCGCGCCTATGACGCCGCGCTCGAGCAGGGGACCCCGATCGTGGTTTCGCCGGACAGCGATTTCTTCCGCTATATGCAGAACCGGCGCGGTCAATAGCGCACGCCGGCGTTGCGGGCGAGGGCGTGGAGGGTCCATAACGTGATCCATGCGCGCACTGCTCACAGTCTTGGTTCTGCTGGCCTTCATGGCGCCTGCAGCGGCCCAAACCCGCTATCCGTCTGAAGGCTTCGCCGATCTGGTGGAGCGGCTGTCGCCGGCGGTGGTCAACATCGCCACCAGCCAGCGCGTCGAGGGCGTTGAGGAGCAGCCGCAGTTTCCGCCCGGCTCGCCGATGGAGCGCTTCAACGAGCGGCTGACGGGGCGCGGGCCGCAGATCACCTCTCTGGGCTCGGGCTTCATCGTGTCGGCGGACGGCGTCGTGGTGACCAACAACCACGTGATCCAGGCCGCCGACGCCATTGAGGTGATCCTGCACAACAACGAGCGCTATGAAGCGACGGTGATCGGGCGCGATCCCGCCACCGACATCGCGGTGCTGCGCGTGCATGCACGCCAGCCTCTGCCTTACGTCTCCATGGGCGACAGCGACAGCGCCCGCGTCGGCGATATCGTGCTGGCCATCGGCAACCCTTTCGGGCTTGGCGGCTCGCTGTCGGTGGGCGTGGTTTCGGCGCGCAGCCGCGATATCGAGGCCGGGCGCTACGACGATTTCATCCAGACCGACGCCGCCATCAATCGCGGCAATTCCGGCGGCCCGTTGTTCAACACCGACGGCGAAGTGATCGGCGTCAACACCGCCATTGTGTCGCCGACGGGCCAATCAGTGGGCGTCGGCTTTGCGACCCCGACCTCGACCGTGCGCCCGCTGGTGGACCAGATCCTGCGCTACGGGGAAACCCGCCGCGGTTGGCTCGGCGTGCGCCTTGCCAACGTCTCGCCCGACATCGCCGCGCGCGCCGGAACTCGGGCCGGCGCGGTGATCACGCGGGTGACGCCGGGCGGGCCTGCGGCGATCGCGGGCGTGCGTCCGGGCGACGTGGTGCTGAGTTTCGACGGCGCGGCCGTCGCCGACAGCCGCGCGCTGACGCGCATGGTGGGCCAGGCCGAGGTGGGCGCGCGCGTGCCGATCGAGGTGAGCCGCGATGGCGCGCGGCTCACGCTCAACACCACCATCCAGCTGCTGGAAGAGCCGGCCGGCGCTGCTGCGCGCACCTCCGGCGGCGGCGAAAGCCGGCCGCGCCGCAGCGACGGCGGCCCGCGCGGCGGGCGCATCTTTGGCGTGGCGCTGTCGGAACTCGACGCCGGCCTGCGCGAGGAATTCCAGATCGAGCCCGAGGTGCGCGGGCTGGTGGTGCTGGGCGTCGATATCGGCGGCGCCAACGAGGGCGTCTTGCGCGCCGGCGATGTCATCGCCGCGATGGGGCCGCTTCGGGTAGACACGATGGCGGCGGCGCGCGCGATGTCGGGACGCGCCGCCGACGACGAGCGCCCGCTGGTGGTGCGCATCGTCCGCGACGGGCGGGTGACTTACCGCCGGCTTGCGCCGCGCAGCTAGACTGCGAACTCTGCGCGGCGATATCCCTGAAAGAAGAGCGCGGTGGCGAGCGAGGTGTGATCGATGCGGGCGTGCGCCTCCGCCGCCACGATCGGCTTGGCGCGATAGGCGATCCCAAGCCCCGCCGCCTTGATCATGTCGAGATCGTTGGCGCCGTCGCCGATGGCGAGCGCCTCGCGGGCGCTTGCGCCCAGCGCTGCGGCTTCGGCGTTCAGCGTTTCAAGCTTTGCAGCCTTGCCCAGAATCGGGTGCGCCACCTGCCCGGTCAACGCCGCGCCATCGTCCAGCAAGATATTGGCGCGATGGGCGTGAAAGCCTGCCGCCTGCGCCACCCGTTCGGTGAAGAACGTGAAGCCGCCCGACGCCAGCACGCAGCGCGCGCCGTGCGCGGCCATGGTGCGCACCAAGGTTGCCGCGCCCGGATTAAGCCGGACGCGCTCGTCGTAGGTGCGCTGCAGCGCCTCGAGCGCCAGCCCTTTGAGCTTGGCCACACGCGCGACCAGCGCCGGCTCGAACTCCAATTCGCCGCGCATGGCGCGTTCGGTGATGGCGGCGATCTCGGTCTTGAGGCCGGCGAAGTCGGCCAACTCGTCAAGGCATTCGACGTTGATGATGGTGGAGTCCATGTCGGCCACCAGCAGCTGCTTGCGGCGGCCTTCGACGGGAACCAGCGCCCAGTCCACCGGCAGTTCCGCGACCGCGGCGGCGGCTTCCTGGCGCAGTTCGCCGTCGATGGCGTCATAGATCCATTGCGCGCTCTCCCAGCCGGAGAGCACCTCCGGCGGGCCCAGCTTGCGCGACAGCGCCACGCGCCCGAGCATCAACAGCCCCTCGCGATAGGCGGGCTTGTCGTCGGGGTTGGCGGCGAAGACGAGGGCGTGGGGGACGTCGAGGGCGGTCATGATGCTCCGAGGCGCGTGGTGACGGCGCGGCCGGCCACTGTTAGCCTAGGCCCGAGGAGGCCTCCCACCATGGCGTATCAAGGCGAATGTTTTTGCG
>CAZNTI010000287.1:0-3413 GCA_964575885.1 uncultured Terricaulis sp. | reverse complement strand
CCTCATAGCGGATGACGATCACATCGCCTTCCTGGATGCGCCCTTCCTGCACCGCCTCAAAGGCGGCTTCCTCGCCGTCGAAGACGCGCGCGGGACCTTCGAAGCGCTCAATGCGGTGGCCGGCCAGCTTGATCACCGCGCCCTCGGGCGCCATGTCGCCGTAAACAACGGCATAAGAGCCGCGCGGAATGACAGGTGATGCGCAGCTGCGCACCACCTGTTGTCCTGCGGTCTCCGCCGCCTCGCGCGCTTCCTCGAACAACGAACGCCCCGACACGGTGGGCGCATCCTCAAGTTTGCCTGAATCCATGAGCCGCTTGGCGACCAGGCGCGTCCCGCCGGCGGCAAAGAGGTCGTGCGCCAGGAAGCGCCCGCCCGGCTTCAGATCACAGATCACCGGCGTCGCGGCACAGGCTTGGTGGCAATCTTCGACCCCGAACGTCACGCCGGCCTCGGTCGCGATCGCGATCAAGTGCAGCACCGCATTGGTGGACCCGCCGCTGGCGGATACCGCCGCCGCCGCGTTCATCAACGACTCCGCCGTGATGAAGCGGCGCGCTGAAACGCCTTGGCGGGTCAGCGCCACCGCAAGTCGCCCGCAGCGCTCGGCTTCGCGTGGCTTATCCGCATGCACGGCAGGCGCATCATTTGCGCCCATCGGCGAAAGGCCCAGTATCGTGAGCGCCATCGCCATGGTGTTGGCCGTGAATTGTCCCCCGCATGCGCCAGCGCCGGGGCACGCGGCTTTCTCCACCGCTTTCAGCTCGGCGTCGTCGATGCTGCCTGCGCCATGCGCGCCGATGGCCTCGAACACGTCTTGGATCGACACGTCGCGCCCGGCGTGGCGTCCCGCCATGATGGTGCCGCCGTACAAAACGCAGCCGGGCAAATCCATGCGCGCCAGCGCCATCGCCGCAGCGGGTATGGTCTTGTCGCAGCCGACGATGCAGACGACGCCGTCAAGCATATGGCCCTGCACCGCCAATTCGATGGAATCGGCGATGATCTCGCGCGACACGAGCGAGGCCTTCATCCCGGGCGAGCCCATGGCGATGCCATCGGTGACGACGATCGTGTTGAAATCGATGGGTACGCCTCCTGCCTCTCGCACGCCGCGGCGTACATGTTCGGCGAGGTCGCCCAGGTGCATGTTGCACGGCGTAACCGAGGACCAGGTGTTCACCACCGCGATCAGCGGACGCGCGAAGTCGGCGTCATCGAGCCCGGCTGCGCGCAGATACGAGCGCGCCGCCGCCCGGCTGGGGCCGGCGGTTACGGCGCTGCTGCGCAGCGGCCGGTCGCGATCGGATGGGGCGTCTTGGGTCATTTCCGGGTCCGGTTTCGGGACCCGCGCGCATTAAAAACCCCGCGTCCTTGAGGAGCGGGGCTTTGCGGCGGGTCTGATTGACAATTCAGCTCGCGTTTAGCCACTCCGCCCCGGCGCCGCTAATCAGCGCCAGACCGCTAAGGAGTACTACGAGCCCTACGAGCGCGCGCGCATGGGCCGCGGGATCAAACGCGACAGAGTGGACGAGAGCGCGGCGGTTCGGCACGAATTTATCTCCTTCAGGGATAGAACCGAATTTTATTGCACGGATCAACCATAAAAAGCGCCCTCGCGCAATTTTATACCGCGCCTCAGGGCTGTAAACGCCTATTTTCACGGCGCCGTGCCAAAGGATTATGCATCACGGGCGCTGCGCCAGGGCGGATGAGGGCTGCGCGCGGCGGACATTTGACCGCTGGTTGCAGGAAAGTGGAAACGCGGAGGTGCGTTCGCATCAGGCGCGCGCACATCCGTGCTCGTGGCGGCGTCTCTGGTGTCGGGCGCCGTGTGGGCCCTAACCCGCCGAACAGCGCAATTCCGCTGAAGGCTCTGGCCCGAACTAAGTGGCGCCGGAAGAGGACGCCAATGGTGCCCAGAAGAGGACTCGAACCTCCACGGTGTTACCCGCCAGTACCTGAAACTGGTGCGTCTACCAATTCCGCCATCTGGGCCCGGACACGACCTTTTGGACCGCGGCTCGGAGCCGGGGGGTTTAGGGGAGGCCGCAGTCGGCGTCAATGCGCTCGGCGGGAGCGAGCGCCGTGCCTTCTCCCGCGCGCGTCGCCCCGATCGGGGCTAAGATCGGGGCCGGCATGCAGATTGAGCTTCCAGGGCCCGGCCTCTTTGCGGTGGACGTCGTTGGCGTCTCGCGCCGGCAAGAGGCGCTCGCCGCGCTCGTCGAGCGGCGAGCCCGCAGCGGGCGCACGCTGACGCTCGACGCCCAGCTTCTGCTTGACGACGCCAACCCCCACGACGCCAACGCCGTCCGGATCGAGATCGAGGGTGCGCTCATCGGCTATCTCGGCCGCGACACCGCCCGCCGTTACCGCGCCGATCTGGCCGCCGCCGGGCAGCCGCGCGCAACCATCCGCTGCAAAGCCCGCATCGTCGGCGGCTTTGAGACCGCAAGCGGGGAGCGCGCGCATTTCGGCGTTCGTCTCGATCTGCCCCCGATACAGGGGTGAGCTTCATGGAGGCCCTGCGCAAACACGCCTTCATGTTGACGGCGTTCCTGTGGGGCGTTGCCGAGGCGACGCTGTTCTTCATCGTGCCTGATGTGATCCTGTCCTATATCGGCGTGCGCCAGGGGCCGCGCGCGGCGGCGAAAGCATCGCTGATCGCAGCGTTCGGCGCGGCGACCGGGGGCGTCGTCATGTATTTGTGGAGCTGGGGCGATCCGGCCGCAGCGCTTGCCGCCGTCGCCGCCGTTCCCGCCATCAGCGCCGAGATGATCGGGCGGGCCCGGGAGGCCATGGGCGGCGACTGGTTCGCCGCCACCTTGTTGGGACCGCTGACATCAACCCCCTACAAGGTTTACGCCATACTCGCCCCTGAGAGCGGCGTGCCGCTGGCGGGCTTTGCGCTAGCATCGGTGGTTGCGCGCTTGCCCCGTTTCCTGGCGGTGGGGATCGGCGTCGCCGCGCTCGGCGCCTGGCTGCGGGCGCGCGCCAAGCTCCCGGAGCGGGCTGTATTGGGCCTCCTCGGCCTCTGCTGGATTGCGTTTTACATCCTATTTTTCAGCCTGATGCCGGCCTAAGGCGCCCCTGCGCAGGGCCAAAGCTTGGCCCGACGCGATGGCTCGTATACCCACCACCGGCAATGACTCCCCGCGACCATATCCGCAACTTCTCCATCGTGGCGCACATCGACCACGGAAAATCGACCCTCTCGGATCGTTTGATTCAGGAAACGGGGGCGATGAGCGCACGCGAGATGACGAGTCAGGTCTTGGACTCGATGGATATCGAGAAAGAGCGCGGCATCACCATCAAGGCCCAGACGGTGCGCCTGGAGTACCAAGCCCGCGACGGCCAAACCTACATCCTCAATCTGATGGATACGCCCGGCCATGTCGACTTCGCCTACG
>CAZNTI010000286.1:0-3414 GCA_964575885.1 uncultured Terricaulis sp. | reverse complement strand
CCGTCGAAGCGCGCTACGGCGTCGACGGCGACATCATCGTCGGCATCTGGGGCCTGGAGACCAATTACGGCGAGGCGGCGCTCAACTGGACGCCGCAGGCGGCGCTCGCGACGCTGGCCTTCGAGGGCCGTCGAAGGGCGCAGTTCGAGGGCTATTTGCTGGCGCTGATCGAGATGGTCGAGCGCGGGTTGGCCAGTGAAGCGCAACTGCGCTCATCCTGGGCCGGCGCGCTCGGCCAGCCGCAATTCATGCCCGACGTTTATCTCACCACCGCCGTCGATTGGGACGGGGATGGCCGCCGCGACATCTGGACCAATCGCGGCGATGTCGCGGCCTCGATCGCCCACTATCTCAGCGACCGCGGCTGGCGCGCCGGCGAGCCGGTGTTCGACGAGGTGCTGCTGCCGCAGGGCTTCGACTATGCGCTCGCCGATGGCACCCAGCGCACTTTGCGCGACTGGAGCGGGCGCGGCGTGCGCCGCATCGACGGCGTTGAATGGCGCGGCGACGAGCAAGAGCGCAGCGCGCAGCTGTTCCTGCCCGCCGGCGCGCAGGGACCGGCTTTGCTTCTGTATCCGAATTTTGCGGTGATCCGCCGTTACAACGCTTCCGACCGCTACGCGCTGGTGGTGGCGCTGCTGGCGCGCGCACTAGCCGGACGCGGCGGCCTGGTGGCGGAGTGGCCGCGGCAGCTGGGTTCGCTCGATCGCGACGAAACCCTGGAGCTGCAGACGCTGCTCAACGGCTTGGGCTACGAAGCCGGCGCCGCCGATGGGTTGTTCGGCGCGGCGACGCGCGCGGCGGTGCGGCGGTTCCAGGCCGAGCAGAGCCTTCCCGCCGACGGCTTTCCAACCGCTGCGCTGTTGCAGCAGGTGCGTGTCCGCGCAGGCGTGGGCGTCGACGCGCGCACCCCCCAGCCGCTCGACAGCGCCGGCATCCCCGAGTTCCAGCGCCTGCTCAACCGGTAGGGGCACCACGCCGGCGGCGCCGACGGCAAAGTGGGGCCGGCCACGCGCGCCGCGATCCGCGCTTTCGAGCGCGCACGCGGCCTCACCGAGCGCGGACGCGCAACCGATGTCATCCTCGAAGCGGCGCGCGCGGCGGCGGGTTGATTCAGGGGCCGGGGTCGCCAGGGCTATCGATGACGCTGTGCAGGCGTTGCGAGCGCATGGCGAAGGCGGTCATGGCCAGCAGCAACGCCACAGTGATGTAGAGCGGCGCGTTCATGCCGACATGCTGGTAGACCACCCCGCCCAGGAGCGGTGAGAAAACGAAGCCGGCGCCGTTGATGGCCACCACCAGGCCGGCGGCGGCGCCTTGCTCCTCGGGGCGCACCGCAACCGATGCGCCGCCGGTGAAGCCGGGTCGCGCCAGCCCCGCGCCGAGGCCCTGCACGGCTTGCGACACCAGCAGGGCCCCGAGCGATGGCGAAAAAATCTGGATCAGCACGCCGGCCGCCATCAGCCCGCCGCCCCAAACCATCAGCGCGCGCGGACCGAATTTGAGCCGCGGCAGCAGCGCCATCTGCGTGACCAGCAGCGCCAGCGCATTGACCATGAAACCGGCGGCGGCGAGTTCGGCGCCTTGCTCGCCGGCTACGCCCAGCCGATCCATGGTGAAAAGGCCGAACACCTGCACGGTGATGCCGGCCACCAGTGACAGTGCAAAGCCGTAAAGCAGGTAGCCCGAGATGCGCCGGTCCTGCGCGAGCGCCAGCGATTGGCGCCATTCGCCGCGCGGGCGTTCGGATTTGGGCGGGGTGTTCTCGGGCAGAAAGCGCCAGATCGCGTAGGACGCCCCCGCCGCCAGCACCGCCACCAGCCCGATCGGAAACACCAGCCCCAGCCACGCGGCAAGCGCTGCGCAAATCGCGGGGCCGAACGCCTGCCCCAGTGCAAACGCGGCGGTGAGTCCGGCCAGATGTTCGGTGCGTTCGAGCGGGGTGGTGCGGTCGGCGATGTAGGCTTGGGCGGCGGGGCTCGATGCCGAGCCGAACGCCCCGAAAATGGCGCGGGTCAGCATCAGCCCGATGAACAGCGCCGCACCGCTCAGCACGCCGTTCAGACCCAGCATCACCATGACGCCGAACCCGCCCATCGACACCGCGTAGGCGCCAAGACCGAGTGCGGCGACAGGCTTGCGCCCGATACGATCGGAAACCCGTCCCCAATGGGGGCTGCAGAACACCCACAACAGCGCCGAGAGCGAAAATATCCAGCCGATGGTGGCGTCGCCGAGATTGAGCTGGCGCACCAGCGGCGGCGCCACCGCAAGCAGCATCGAATTGCCCGCGCCGATCACGAGCAGGCACACGAACAAAAGAAGGAAGCGGCGGCGCGGCGCTTGAACGCTGGGGGTCATGGGAACCACGACCTGCTAAAGCGCTTGCGCGGCCGGCGCCAGGGGTGGGGTCGTATTTGACGCAAACGCCGCCGACGCTAACCACGCTCGCTGGCAGCCTCGTTCATGCTGGCGTCTTAGGCTCGCCGCTGTATGCGTGGCTTTCTCATCTTTCTTGCCTTTGCGGTTCCGGTGCTGCTGGCCAACCCGGTATTCTGGTGGCTGGTGCAAGCCGAAGTCGGGGCAGCGCCGTCGGTGATCGTCGAAAGCGACGGCGTCAGCCGCCACACCACGATCGGTCCGCGTTCGCCGTGGCCGGAGTGGGCGAGGCTGCCGGCGGCGGGGGAGGTCACGCCGCACGCCTATTACGCCGCAGCTCCCGGCCACCCCGCCATGGGCCACGGCGAGATCGCGCTGAGCGCACCGTCCCCTGCCAGCATCGCCGCGCTCGCGCGCGCGCTTGAGGCCGAAGGCTGGGCCGTCACCGCGGTGCGCTACCGCGTCGCCGAGCCGACGCTGCCGCCGACGCCGCTGCTGGTGTGCGCGCTGACCGCGCGGCGCGGCGCCGGCGCTGACGAGCGCACGATGGTGTTTGGATTTCAGCTGGCGCCCTTGAGCGGCGCTGCGAGCGTGGCGTGGCGCGAGGGGCCGCCGCTGCCGAGCTGGCATTCGACCCAGGAGACGCTGCCCGCCTGGACCGAGCCCCAAGCTGGCTGCTGAGCCGGCGGGGTGCAATGACACTGGCCAGCGCGGGCGCCTCCGAGCCTGCTTGCGAAACCGGTCCTTAAGCCCGGTCATGCATAACGGCGCGTCGGCAGAACGCCTTAGGTTAACGCGCCCCTACCCATGTTTCCCATTATCGGTCTCCTCGTTGTTTTCGGCATGGTGTTCGGCGGCTTCATGCTGGCGGGCGGCCACTTCGAGGTCATCATCGAAGCAGCGCCGATGGAATTCATGATGATCTTCGGCGCCGCGGTCGGCGCGCTGATCATCTCCAACGACATGAACGGGCTGAAAAGCGTCGGCGGCGGCGTCAGCAAAGTGATGAGCGGGCCGAAGTGGAACAAGAAAGAT
>CAZNTI010000285.1:0-3421 GCA_964575885.1 uncultured Terricaulis sp. | reverse complement strand
CGGCGCGGTGGTGCTGGCGCTGTTCGGCGCGCTGATGGCGCTGGCCATGCAGGTGGCGCTGCGGGCGCGCTCGCTGTTTTCGAAGCTCGCCGCCGCCGGCATCGCCGCCACCTTGGCCAGCTACGTGTTTATCAACACCGCCATGGTGATCGGGCTGGTGCCGGTGGTGGGCATTCCGCTGCCGATCATCTCGTTCGGCGGCACCGCCATGATGACGCTGATGGCGGGCTTCGCCATCGTGCTGTCGGTCGACCTGCACCGCGACCAGCACGGCGCGCGCGGGCTGCTGTGGTAGCGCGCGCTCACCAGGCCGCCCGCTCCGCCATCCAATCGGTGGCGCGCACCAGGGCGTCGACAATGCCAGGTTCGAGCGAGGAATGGCCGGCGTCGGCGATGATTTCGAGTTCCGCCTCCGGCCACGCGCGCTTGAGCTCCCAGGCGTTGGCGAGCGGCGTGCACATGTCGTAGCGTCCGTGCACGATGCGGCACGGGATCGCGCGCAGGCGCGGCGCCTGTTCGAGCAGCCAGCCGTCGCGTTCGAAAAAGCCGTCATTGGTGAAGTAATGGTTCTCGATGCGCGCGAACGCCTCGACGAAGCGGTCCTCGTTGAAGCGCGCCGGCAGACCCGCGGGGCCGGCCATCGAAATCGTCTCGCCCTCCCAGCGCGCCCAAGCGCGTGCGGCCTGCAGCCTGGTCTCGCGCTC
Organism: uncultured Terricaulis sp.; assembly: GCA_964575885.1. Classification (GTDB taxonomy): domain Bacteria; phylum Pseudomonadota; class Alphaproteobacteria; order Caulobacterales; family Aquidulcibacteraceae; genus Vitreimonas. The sequence goes on along the minus strand of CAZNTI010000285.1, from coordinate 2,717 downwards.
GGGCGACATCAGACGGGTGTGAAAGGCCGCCACCAGATCGCCGCGCTCCTCGGGCGGGATCGCCGCCACGTAGCGCTCGTAAGCATCGGGAAAAATCCAGCTCGCGCCTTGCTGATAGAACCAGTCGATCTCGCTCCGGCGCAGCAGGAACACGCCGCGCAGCACCAGTCCCGCGACCCGCTCGGGGTGCCTGGCGGCGTAGGCGAGCGCCAGCGTCGAGCCCCAGGAGCCGCCGAACACCAGCCATTTTTCGATGCCGTAGCGCTCGCGCACGCGCTCGATATCGGCGACCAGGTCCCAGGTGGTGTTCTCGCGCACCTCGGCGTTGGGCGTCGAGCGGCCGCAGCCGCGCTGATCCATCATCACGATGCGGAAGCGTGCGGGATCGAAGAAGCGGCGCATCTCCGGCGACAGCCCGCCGCCCGGGCCGCCGTGCAGCGCCAGCGCCGGGCGCCCGTTCTGGGATCCGCTCTGCTCGACATAGATGGTGTGCAGATCCGACACCTTGAGCATCTCGGTGCGGCCGGGCTCGAGCGCAGGATAGAGGTCGCGGCGAATGGAAGCGGCTTGATCGTGCATCCGCTTTGGTTAGGGGGGCTTGGCGGCGCGAGCAAGGCGGCAGAGCCGGCGCCGGCTTGAAATCGCTGCGCGGCGTCGGCACTGGTGAGCCTGGATCGCCTGATTTTGAGTCTCAGCCCCCACTATTCCGTTCTGACCTCGCCCGCCGCGCGGGTGACCTTGGTGATGTCGGCGCTGTTCGGCGCGCACGGGGTGACGCTGGCGTTTCTGCCGCGCTGGCTTGAAGCCGAGCGCGGGCTGGATGGCGCCGAGATCGGCGCGGTGCTGTCGCTGGCGCAGCTGGCGCGGATCTTCACCGGTCCGCTGATCGCGTACTGGGCCGACGGCGCCGACGACCGCCGCGCGCCGCTGCGGCTGGTGGCGGTGGCGGCGACGCTCGCGTTCGCGGCGTTTTTCCTGCTGGCGCAGGGGTTCTGGCCGCTGCTGATCGTGGGCTTTATCGCGCTGTCGCTGACCCAGGCGCTGACGCCGCTGGTGGAGGCGGCCACTCTGCGCGCCACCGCCGAGGGCCGCATCAGCTATGGCGTGGCCCGCGGGATCGGTTCGGTCAGTTTTATCATCGGCAATGTCGTGGGCGGCATCCTGGTGGCGCGCTTCGGCATTGGCGCAGTGGTGGTGTGGGTGTTGAGCGGGCTTGCCTGTGTGGCGGCCTCGTCGTGGCTGGCGCTGAAGCCTGATCCTCATCCTGCCGCCGCCGACTCACAGCCGGTAACGCGCGCGAGCGCGCTGAGCGCGCTGCTGCGCTCGCGGCGGTTCTTGATCCTGATCGGGGCGTGCGGACTGATCCAGTGCGCGCATGCATTCTACTACAGTTTCTCCACCCTGGTTTGGCGCGGGCAGGGCATTGCGGCCGATACCGTGGGCCTGTTGTGGGGCTTTGGCGTCGCGGTGGAGGTCGTGTTCTTGTGGACGCTTGTGCCCATCGAACGCCGCATCTCGCCCGAATGGATGATCGTTATCGGCGCAATCGGGGGCGTGTTGCGCTGGCTGTTGAGCGGTTTCGCGCCCACCGGGCCGGAACTGTGGCCATTGCAGGGGCTGCACGCGCTGAGTTTTGCCGCCGTGCATGTGGGCGCCATGCGGCTCATTTACCGCGAGGCGCCGGCGGCCTCGGCGGCGATGGCGCAAACCCTCTACGCGGCGTTGTCGGCGGGGCTGCTGATGGGGTTGTCGACGCTGGCTTCAGGATTTTTCTACGAAGCGGTGGGCGCGCGCGGCTATTGGGCGATGGCAGGCCTGGCGGGCGCCGGGGGCGCCTTGGCGCTGTTGCTGCTGCGCCCCATGCCGGCGACATCTCGTTAACCAAACGCGCTGGCGGCCCGCTTCGCCTTGGAAGCGCCTCCGACTTCTTTGCCTAATGTTTCATGTTACTCGCTAAACCTTGGGCAGAACGCCGGCTCTGGAGCAGATATGGCCGCAACGGCCACCTTCGAAGTGCGTGAAGACGCGGGCGCGCCGGTTTTGGCGCTGGGCGGGGACTGGACGGTGGACACCATCGCCGGCCTCGAACGCGAACTGCACGCGCTGTCGGCGCATCTGGGTTCGGACGCCGTAGTGGATGTGGCCGCACTCGGGCGTATCGATGTCGCCGGCGCCTTTCTCATCGACCGCACCCTGCGCGAGAGCGGCGGCGGCGGCGCTGTTGCGGTGCGCGGCGCGCACGCGCATGCGCAAAGCCTGCTGAGCGCGGCGCGCAAGGCCTCCGCCGAGCCGGTCACGGCGCCCGATCATCCGCGCGGGCTTGCAGGTTTTCTCGAACAATTGGGGCGCATGGTCGCCGCACTCGGCGAAGAGGTCATCGAAACGGTCGGCTTCTTCGGCGAAACGCTGGTGACGCTGGCGAGGCTGATCGTGAAGCCGCGCCGCATCCGCTGGGTCTCGGTCGTGCACGTGATGGAGAGCGCCGGCCTCAACGCGCTGCCGATCGTGGTGCTGCTCGCATTCTTCATCGGCATGGTGGTGGCCTATCTGGGCGCGCGCATCCTGGGCGATTTCGGCGCTTCGGTGTTCACGGTGGAGCTGGTGGCGTTCTCGATGTTGCGCGAGTTCGGCGTCGTCATCACCGCGGTGCTGCTGGCGGGGCGCACCAATTCCGCATTCACGGCCGAGATCGGGGCCATGAAGATGCGCCAGGAGAT
>CAZNTI010000284.1:0-3447 GCA_964575885.1 uncultured Terricaulis sp. | reverse complement strand
GCGAAACAACGCCCGGCCGATCTCCACCTCGGGCGTGCGCCTGGACAGGCATTCGCTTGGCGCGTGGGTGAGGTCGTAGGCGAGCGTGGGGCCGGGCGCCGTCCACGATTGCGCGCGCAGCAGCGCCGGCGCGCCGGGGGCGGCGGCGGCGCATACGACAAGCGCGCATGCAGCCGCCAAGCGCCTGATCATCAATCCGCCAGCGCGATCCAGCGCGCCAGCTCCTCGCGTTCGCGACAGCCGTACGCACACAGATAATCGAGCCGCGCCAGCTGCACGCGCGCGCGCTCGACATCGCCCAGCTGCAGATAGAGTTCGCCCAGATATTCGGTCGCGCCGAGATGGTTTGGATCGAGCCTCAGGGCTTGATCGTAATAGGCGAAAGCGGCCTCGAAGCGGCCGAGCTTGCGGCTGGCGAAACCCATATAGTTGAGCACGTCCGGATGGGGTCCAAGCGCCGCGTCGGCGCGCGAAAGCGCATCGAGGGCGGCGGCGTAGCGCTCCTGATTGATGAGCCCGACGGCTTCGGCGTAGGCGCTGCGGCCTTGGCTTGCATCCGGCAGCACCCACCCGGTGGTTTCGGGCGGCGGCGTTTCGGGCTCGCCCGCCGCCGGCTGCGCCGGCGCCAGCGCCTGGTCGAGCTGCTGGCGGGCGGCTTCCAGTTGCGCGCGCCGGGCGTCGCCGCAGGCGCCGTCGCAAGCGGCGATCATCTGCGCCAGCGCATCGCGCTGCGCGACGGCGTCCTCGCGCCGGTCAAGCTGCAGGTACGCCAGGCCGAGTTGCAGCCGGGTCGCGACCGGGGCGTCGTCGGCTTGCGCCGCGCGCTCGAAGGATTGGCGCGCGTCGTCGGTTTCACCGGCGCCGTTGTAAGCGAGCCCAAGTGCGTAGTTCAGCGTGCCGCTGTTGGGCAGGGCGCGTCGGGCGATGCGGAACTGGCGGATCGCCTCGCGATAATTCTGGGCGTTGAGGGCGGCGACCCCTGCCTGGTAGGCGGCCTGGGGATCTTCGCGCGGGGCTGGCGTCGACGGCATGCTGGCCCCGCCGCCGCTGCCGGCGGCAAGCGCCAGCGGCGCCCCGACCAAGGCAGCCAGCAGTGCCGCCAGCGCCGCCGCATGCGATCGAATGCTCATATCCGCCTCCCGAAACACGCAAGCGCCACCATAGCTGCGGCCGCCGCGCCCGGGTGTGCACGTTTGCGTGACGTGCTACCAACACCGCGGGTTGGGGGCGCGACATGGCCGGTTTGGACATCTCGACGTGGGGGGTCAGCGACTGGGTCGCGGTGGGCTCGGCGCTGCTGGCGCTATTGTCGCTGTTGCTGAACTGGCTGGTGGTGCGCCGGCAGACGCAATTGCAGTTCGAAGCGCTGAAAGCGCACATGGATTCAGAGGTCATCGCCTGGGCGCACGAGGCCATCGATCTGGTGGCGCATGCAGCGGCGCTCGCGCGCGGGCGCGGTCACACCTACGGCGCGGTCGAATTCCGGCAGATGGCGCATGAGACGTCGCAGAAATTGTCGGCCGCAGCCGACCGTGGCCGGCTGTTTTTTCCCAACCTGACGCCAGAGCGTCACGGTCAGGAAAAGGAAGCGGCGTTCCAGGGCTACCGTCCCCCGATCATCGACGCGGTGGTGTTCTCGTGCAGTCAGCTGGAGCGCATCGCCGGTGAAGCCGGCGGCCCCGACGAGGAGGCGGCGGCGTTCCTCATCAAGTGCCGGCGTTTGCTGGTGTCGGAAGCGCAAAACGCTATCGACCCACGACGGCGGCGGGCGATGTTGAGCCGCTTGGCGATTGGCCGCATGGATGACAAAAAGTCGGCTTTTGCTATCGCCGCTGAACTCGGCAACGCCTTCGAGGCGCGCTATCCGGGCTATTTGCTGGAGCCGCGCGACGGCCAATGGATCGCCGATCGGGAAGCGATGTCGCGGCGGCAACGATGAAGGAACGGCCCATGATGATGCGACGCGCGTGGCTGGGAATTTTTGGCGCTTTGGCGTTGGCGGCGTGCGCGCCGGTGGCTGCGCCCGCACATGGGCAAACGGAGGGTCCGGTGGAAATCAGCCTTGAGCGCACCGTCTGTTACGGATTCTGCCCCGCCTACACGGTCACCATCACCGGTGACGGCGAGGTGATCTACGAAGGCCGCGCCTTCGTCGACGCCGTCGGTGAGCGCCGGGCCCGCATCCCGGCGGCGGACGTGCAGGCGCTGCTGGCGCGGTTCGACGCAATCGGGTTCGATCAGCTCCAGGACGAGTACGCCAACCGCAACATCACCGATCTGCCGACCCGGGTGATCACGCTGACCCGCAACGGGCGCACCAAGCGGGTTCTTGACTATGCCGGCCATACCGTAGGCATGCCCCAGGCGGTGCGCGATCTGGAGGATGAGATCGACCGCGTCGCCAACACCGCCCAATGGGTGCTGCGCAACGGCGAACGGGTGCGGGATCGGCCGCAGCCCTGAGCGGGCGCCGTTGAGGCTGGCGGCGCGGAGCGCCCCTCTCTAAGGTCGCGCCGCTTGATCGGGGCGACGGGAGGTCGGCATGAGGTACCGCATTTGGGCGGCGGCGCTGTCTGGAATTGTGGGCTTGGCGCTGAGCGGCGGCGCGCTTGCGCAGAACCTTTCGCTGCGCGCGCCGGCCTGGGCGCAGCCGCTGCTGGCCACTGACGTTATCCCCACCACTGGCGGGCGCGCGGTGCTCGCCGCCGACGGCGTCGAGATCGCCGCGCGCGTCACGGTCGCGCCGGGGCGGGGCGGGGTGGCGCGGGTGATCCGCTACGATCAGCGCAGCGGCGGCGCGCAGGTGTTTCTGCGCCGCTTCACCGGACATGGCGCGACCGGCTGGTGGCTGTGGGGCTCGGACGCGCCGCTGATCTCGACCCCGACCAATGCGCAGCGCGCCGAGATCGCCAGCCTGGTGCGCACCGTGATGGGCGCGGCCGGCTCGCTCGGCGGCTCTGAGCAGGCCTGTCCCGCCGGCGAGCAGGCGTATGTCGAAGTGGCGATCGAAGGCCGCTCGACCTCGCTGGCGCGCGCCTGCGTCTCCGACACCGACGCCGCCGGACGGCTGGTGCTGCGGCTGTCCGAGATCGCAGGCTCGCGCACCGAGGAAGAACTGGCCTCCGCCGCGGTCGCCGAACTGATGCAGGCCGACCGCGATTTCGCGGCGTTGGCGCGCGTCGAGGGCGTGCCGGTCGCGTTCAACCGCTACGCCGCCGACAACGCGCTCATGGTGACGTCGAGCGAGATCGCCAACGGACGCGCCGGCGTCGCGGCGCGGTTCCAGAACTGGCCGCCGGGCGCGCGCCTGGAATGGGCCCCGGAAACCGCGCGCGTCTCGGCCCGCGGCGATATGGGCTGGACCTGGGGCAATTCGGTCTACACCGCGCCTGACGGAACCCGCACGCCTGGGCGGTGCAGCCGCCGGTCAGGTCGGCCGGATAGAAG
>CAZNTI010000283.1:0-3484 GCA_964575885.1 uncultured Terricaulis sp. | reverse complement strand
CTGCCTTCGGAGGGCAGCGCTCTATCCAGCTGAGCTACGGGTGCAAGCCGGGCGCGAAGCTCTAGCGGATGCCGCCCGCAAAAGCGAGGCCCGCCAAACACCGCCCGTACAGCCCCTGCCCGCGGCCGAAGTGTTACCCGGTCGGCGGGCGTACAATGCGCCCTTGCAGATTGGCTTGCACCTCGCGGGCGTCGAAGGCATTCGCGTTCTCGGCGGGCTTGCGGCCGCTGAACATCGCGATCTCGGCTATGGCTTCGTAGCGCGTGATCTCATGATGGCTGGAAGGCTCGTCCCAGAAGGGATCGTACCAAGGCCGCCAGCCATAAAACGGCGAGTAATAATAATGGGCGAAGCGTGAATAGCGCGGGGTGGTGCTTTGCAGGCGCGAAATCTCGTCGGTGTCGCGCTCGGCGACCACGAAATAATCAAACCCGCCCGCCAGCGTCAGCTCCGCAGCACGGTACAGCAGGTAGGTCTCCACGGTCTCGCGCTCGGTGACGGTATTGCCGCGAAACGTGATGCGCAGGCGGTTGTTCTCGATCCGCTGCTCCTCGAAGCCGTAAGAGTCGGCTGCAGCGGGCTGATAGGGCGTCGCGGTCGCGCAGGCGGCCAACAGCCCCAGCGAGGCGATAAGCGCAAGCGTGCGCATCTGGCGTCTCCTTCGGTATCGCGTCCCACCGCGATGGCGACTATGCCGTCGCTGCAGCCCGCCCGCCACTCGCAATCTAGTGATGAAGAAGTGCGCTTACCGCCTGCACGCGCGCCGGCGCCAGCGTTTCGCCCGAGGCAAGTCGCACTGAGTGAATCACCGCATCGATCTCGGCGCGCCAGAAATCGAGGAATTTGTGGATGCGCGGATAGCTCGGCGCGAGATCTAGAGTTTGCCAGACGAAGCTTTGAAGCAGCGAAGGGTGATCAGGCAGGTAATATAGCACCTCAGCGGTCGCCATCCGCCAACCCTTGAGCTGAAGTGAAAGGTCATCCGTCTGCATGTGCGCCAAGCCTTCACAAATAGAAGCGCCGCTCCTGGTGATCGGTTCCAGAACCGAAGCGTGCTGGATGAAGTGTTGCGAAGTCAATAAAGATGAGCCGTTAGCATCCGCGGTCGCCGGCTGCTTAAAGAGCTTCAGCTCGCATTAGCGGCAGGGCCCCAGAGCCTTGGCCTTGACCAGTCTGGCGGACGCGAAGTGACATGCCAGGTAGCCTGCGACTATGGGGGGCGCGCCAATCACGAGCGGCAGCAACGGCTGCGCGCCCGTGCTGAAGGCGATGATCGCCAGCGTCAGCGTCGTGGGGAAGCCAAGCCCCAGCAGGATTGCGCCCGCGACGGCCAGCGTAATCGCTTCGGCGCGCAAGGCGAGGGCGGGGGCGGCGTGCTGCGACATGCGCCAAGCGGCCCGCAAGATCCAGGCCGCGCGCCCGAGCGCCGTTAACGTTGCACACACGCCGCACTCTCACGCGATTGTGCGGCAAGACAATCACATTCCTTGTCACGCGACATTAAGTGCATCGAACTATCATTGAGGATGCGTGTTCACCGGCGGTCCAGAATTGAGCCGTCGAGAATTCCAGAAAGATGTCCTTGTCAGATCTGCTCGCCCCCGACGCCGAGGAATTGGCCGAGCACTACCCCACCCGGGCCGAACATGCGGCCGACGGCGTGGTGCATGCCATTGGCATCGTCGCGGCGTTGGTGGGTGGAGGTTTGCTGGTCGCGATCGCGCTTGTGAACCGCGGCGTGCCGCTCGCGACCGGCAGCGCCGTCTACGCCATGTGCCTTATGGCGATGCTGGCAGCTTCAGCGGTCTACAATCTGACTAAGCCAAACCCGCATCGGCGCGTTCTGCGGCGTCTGGATGAAGCCGCCATCTTTCTGATGATTGCCGGATCCTACACGCCGTTCACCATACAATTACTGCCGCCTCAGTTCGCCATCGGGGTGACCGCGGCGATCTGGATGGCCGCGTTGGCGGGCGCCGCCGGCAAAGTGTTCTGGACCAGACTTTCCGACCGGGCGTGGTGCCTCATCTACCTGGCATTCGGCTGGCTGGCGGTGATTGTGCTCGGGCCGGTCGTGCCGACACTGCCGCCGTTGGCGATCGCAATGCTGGTGGTGGCGGGCGTTACCTATTCCGGGGGGGTGCTGCTTTACCTCAACCACGCACTGCCCTTCCGTCGCGCGCTCTGGCACGCTTGCGTCATTGTCGGCGCCGCAGGGCACTATGGGGCCGTGCTGATCGGGCTGGTGCTCTGAGCTCCTCAGCGCTGAGCGACTGATGGGGGGGCGTTTGTGAGCGGATGGCGCGACAGCGACGGGCGGACGGCGTCGGAGCGTCGCAAGCAGGGGCGTGCAGCGGAACGCGAGCAGGCATTGCAGCGCGCGCGCCATCGACCTTCGAGCCTTATTCGGCCGGCGCTTGGCGCCCTTTTCATTGGCGTGCTGATCCTGGCGCTGCTGCTGGCGTTGCGTTGACGACCAGCATAGAGGAGGAACTCTTACAGACCGCCGCCGTTGCTTCTCCATAGCGTCAAAAGAGGAGCATGCCATGCCAACCGCATCCGGCCACACCACCGCAATTCGCGCCAAAAAGGTCATCGGGACTAGCGTGAAGGGTCCGACCGGCGACAAGATCGGGGTCGTCGAAGACATCATCCTCGACAAGCAAAGCAACGACATCCTGTTCGCGGTCGTCGGCTTCGGCGGCATACTCAAGATGGGCGAAAAATTTCATCCGGTGCCATGGTCAGTGCTGGATTACGATGAGGGCGCCGACGCCTACGTCGTGCCTTACACCGAGGAGCAGCTCAAGGCCGCACCCTCTGACACGATTGACCAACTGACCAAGAGCGACGGTCTCGCGTATCGCGACCAGAGTTTTGCGTACTACAAGGTCGAACAACATCAGACCTAAGCGGGCGAGGAGCGCCCGCTAGGGCGGGCTCTCCTCGCGTTCGCGTTAGTTCCGCACGCTTACTCGTTCTTGCCGCGCTTCTTATCGCGCTCCGCCAGAATTCGCAGGCGCAGAGCATTGAGCTTGATGAAACCTTCGGCATCGGACTGGTTATAGCCGCCCGCTTCGTCAAACCCTACGAGCGCCTTCGAGTAGAGCGAATACGGGCTCGAGCGCCCTACTGTGCGCACGCCGCCCTTGTACAGCTTCAGCTTCACGTCCCCGCTGACGCTACCCTGCGAGGCATCGATCGCCGCTTGCAACATCAGCCGCTCCGGCGTCCACCAGAAGCCGTTATAGATAAGCGACGCATAGCGCGGCATCAGCTCGTCCTTCAGGTGCATGGCGCCGCGGTCGAGCGTGATGCTTTCGATGGCGCGGTGGCCATGCCAAAGGATGGTCCCGCCCGGGGTTTCGTAAAAGCCGCGCGACTTCATGCCGACATAACGATTCTCCACAAGGTCGAGCCCGCCGATACCGTGCCGCTTGCCCAGCGCGTTGAGCTCGGCGAGGAGTTCGTGCGCCTTCATGGC
>CAZNTI010000282.1:0-3488 GCA_964575885.1 uncultured Terricaulis sp. | reverse complement strand
TGGTGTTGCGCGCCGACGTGGCGGCGGCGGCGCTCGACAGCATCGCGCTCGACGCCCGCCCGCGCATCTATCTATCGCCGCGTGGACGCCAGTTTGACCAGGCGATGGCGCGGGAATGGAGCGCGGGCACGGGATTGGTTTTGTTCTGCGGCCGCTTCGAGGGCCTGGACGAGCGCGTGATCGAGGCGCGCGGCCTGCACGAGATCGCGGTGGGCCAGGCCGTGCTCGCCGGGGGCGAAGCGGCGGCGATGGTGGTTCTGGAAGCCTGCGCGCGCTTGCTGCCGGGGGTGCTGGGCAATGCCCTTTCGTTGGTTGAGGAAAGTTTTGCCGGCGGGCTGCTGGAGCACCCGCAATACACCCGCCCACGCGAATGGGAGGGGCGCGCCATCCCCGATGTGCTGCTTTCTGGAGATCACGCCAAGATCGAGTCCTGGCGGCGCAACGAGCGCGAGCGCCTCACCGCCAAAAGACAGCCGCAATCCACAAGCACCGGTGGCGGCTCTTAGGAGGTGTTCATGCGCGCGCTGCTGATCGCTTTAATGGCGTTGACGGCGGCGCCGGTCGCGGCGGCGCAAACGCCGGTCGCCAGCAGCGAACTACAGCGCGCCTCGCAGGCGTTGGGCGCCATCTGGCGTCCGCTCACCGGCGCCGACACAGGCGACGCTGAAACCGCCTGCCAAGGGGCGATACAGGAGATGGCCGCGGTCGAGGCTGCGCTGCCGCCCATCCTCTCACCTGAATCGGTGGCGCGGGTGCGGGCGCTGCGCGGCTTTCTGGTGATCCCCACCGAGGATCCTGGCGCGGCCTACTTCTTTCCCGGCTCCAATCTGCCCTGGATTACCAGCGGCCTCGGCGCGATCACCGTAATCAGCGAAGCGGAGGGCTTCATCGGCATCCAGGACGCCGCCGGTTTGCGGATTCCGCTCCAGCTGGGTCGACGCGACGGCGTGCCCATTCTGCGCATCCGCAGCCCTGACGGGGCGATCCTGAATTTCATCGGCTGCGCCGACACAATGCAATAGAAGCCCTCGACAGCCTCGCCCGCTTCCCTTATACGCCCCGGTTTCCGCTTTCTTGAGGTGGACGCGGCCCGTTTCCCGTGTCTCCTGGTGCGCCGATGAACCTGATTGAGACGCTAGAAAAAGAAGAAATCGCCCGTATCACCAAGGGCAAAACCATCCCGTCCTTCGATCCCGGCGACACCGTGCGCGTGAACGTGAAGATCAAGGAAGGCGACCGTGAGCGGGTGCAGGCTTACGAGGGCGTGTGCATCGCCCGCGCCGGCGCTGGGCTCAACGCCAATTTTACCGTCCGCAAGATCAGCTTCGGCGAAGGCGTTGAACGGGTATTCCCGCTTTTCTCGCCGACGGTTGAGTCCATCGAAGTCGTGCGTCGCGGCAAAGTCCGCCGCGCCAAGCTCTACTATCTGCGTGATCGCCGCGGCAAGTCGGCGCGGATCGCCGAGCGCTCGGGCGGCGCGCGCGAAGAAGATTTCGTCGGCGAAGCCAGCGACCCGCCCGCCGGGGAATAGTCCTCGCCTCGCACCGAGGCGCGGCATTTGCCGGCGCCCGCCCTGGCCTGCATATACAGCTCAGCCATGAACGCGCCAGCCACGCCGCCGCGCGCCGACGTCGAGATCGTGACGCTCGGTTGCCGCCTCAACGTCTATGAAAGCGAAGCTATGCGCGCGCTCAGCCGCGAGGCGGGGTTAGCCGACGCGGTCATTGTCAACACCTGTGCGGTTACCGCGGAAGCCGTGCGCCAGGCGCGCCAAGCGATCCGCCGCGCCCGTCGCGAGCGCCCCGGCGCCGCGATCATCGTCACCGGCTGCGCCGTCCAGGTCGATCCCCAAAGCTTTGCCGAAATGCCTGAAGTCAGCCGCGTCATCGGCAACACGGAGAAGATGCGCAGCGACGGCTTTGCGCCGGGCGCCGAGCGCGTACGCGTCTCCGACATTATGGCGGTGCGAGAAACCTCGCCGCATCTGATCGACGGCTTCGCCGAGCGCACGCGCGTCTACGTCCAGGTCCAGAACGGCTGCGACCATCGCTGCACCTTTTGCATTATCCCCTTCGGCCGCGGCAATTCGCGTTCGGCCCCTGCCGGCGACGTCGTTGAGCAGGTGCGTCGCCTCGCCGCCAACGGCGTGCCGGAAGTGGTGCTGACCGGCGTCGACCTGACGTCGTGGGGCGCCGAACTGCCGGGCGCGCCCAGGCTCGGCGCGCTGGTGGCGCGCATCTTGAAGCTCGCGCCGCAGCTGCCGATGCTGCGCCTTTCCTCCATCGACGCTATCGAAATGGATGAACAGCTGTTCGAGCTTGTCACCCAGCACGAACGGGTCGCGCCCTATCTGCATTTGTCGTTGCAACACGGCGACGATCTCATTTTGAAGCGCATGAAGCGCCGGCATACGCGCGCCGACGCGATCGACCTCTGCCAACGGCTGAAATCAGCGCGGCCGGAAATCGCCCTAGGCGCCGACCTGATCGCCGGCTTCCCGACCGAAACCGAAGTCCATCTGGGGAGCACCCTGTCGCTGATCGACGCATGCGGGCTTGCCTTCGTGCACGCGTTTCCGTTCAGCCCGCGGCAGGGCACGCCGGCGGCGCGCATGCCCCAGGTCGGTCGCGCGGCGATCAAGGCGCGCGCGGCGCGATTGCGCCAGGCGGGCGCAGCGGCCCTGGCGCGACATTTGGACGGCTGGCTCGGGCGCGAGGCGACCGCGCTGATCGAGCGCGAAGGCTTCGCGCGGCTGCCAGACTTCACAAGCGTGCTGGTTGGCGGCAGGGGCGGCGAAGCCGCACACTTGCGCTTGCGTTTCACGCGTCACGATGGCGCGCACCTGATCGGGGAGCTGGCATGATCTGGGGCCTCTTCAACAAGAACCAGAAGCCCGAGACGGCCGCCCGCGAGCAACGCGACGAGAAGAAAGGGTTGCTCGATGGACTTCGCAAATCTTCGACCAAGCTCGCTGACAGCTTCACCGCGGTTTTCACAAAAGAAAAGCTCGACGCCGACGCGATCGGCGCGCTTGAGGACGCGTTGATCGCATCCGACATGGGCGCCGCGGCCGCGGGACGCATCTCAGCGGCGCTGGCTGGTCAGCGCTTCAGCAGAGAAAACCCAGAGACCGAAGCGCGCGAAGCCTTGGCGGATGAAGTGGCGCGCATCCTCGAGCCGCGCGAAGCAGCGCTCGATTTGAACGCGGGACCCAAGCCGCGCATCGTGCTTGTCATCGGCGTCAACGGCTCGGGCAAAACCACCACCATCGGCAAGCTGGCCAAGCGCCTGAGCGACGCCAAAGCCAAAGTCGTCATCGGCGCCGCCGACACCTTCCGCGCCGCGGCCATCGAGCAATTGCAAGTGTGGGCCGAGCGCGCCGACGCAGCTTTCGTTGCATCGACGCAGGGCGCAGACGCCCCCGCCGTCGCCAACGCAACCCTGGCCCGCGCCAAGGCCGAGAACGCCCACGTAGCGCTGATCGACAC
>CAZNTI010000281.1:0-3500 GCA_964575885.1 uncultured Terricaulis sp. | reverse complement strand
TGCGAGGCCTGCAGGCGCCGCCGGGCAGCTTGTCCCCGTCCGGCGGCGCCGCCATGTCTGCTACCAAGGCAGCTCCGCGCCGTCAAAGTTGAAGAACCGTCCGCTGTGCGCCAGGGTGAGTTTATCCAGAAGTCTCTGCTGCGCCTCGACACATTCTTCGATGCTGATCTCGCCGCCAGGCCCGCCCATGCGGGTGCGCACCCAGCCCGGATGCAGCAGCACCGCAATGACACCGCGCTCTTTCAGGTCATTGCTGACGCCCTTGCCGGCCATGTTGAGCGCCGCCTTGGAGAGCCTGTAGGCGTAGTAGCCCCCGCCGCGGTTGTCGCCGATTGAGCCCATCAGGCTGCTTTGGAACGCTATGATCTTGCGTGCCGAGGCCGCCACGTTGCCCGCGAACGCCTGCGCCAGCTGAAGCGGGGCGAGTGCGTTGACCCGGATCACCTCCAGCGCCGTGTTCATGTCGATTGCGCCCAGGCGCTCTCCAGCCGGCCCGGGCGCGCCGGCATTGGCGAGCAGCAGGTCAAGCGCGGCGTCGCCGACCAGGCGCCGCAACGCGGCGGCGGCGTCCGGTTCGGCTGCGTCGTATCGCAACACTTTGACGCGACCGTCATGTTGGCGGGCTAAATCGTTCAGATCGGCGGCGTTATCCGGGTCCCTTGCGGTAGCAAATACCTGCACTCCGCGTTGGGCGTAGCGGCGAGCGTGCTCAAGGCCGATACCGCGATTGGCGCCGGTTATGAGGATGGTGCGCATGGCGTTCTCACTGGTGTCTTGGTTGTTGAAGCGCCGGGGCGCGGAAACGGATACGGAGGCGGCTGCGGCCGTCGATAGCGTCGCACCGTCGACTCCATCTAGGGCTGCGCCATACGCAGCGCCAGTTGCGCCAGCCCCCCGGGCCGGTAGGGTCGCGGCGTCCAAACAAGAGGAAAACGGCCCAATGGACGCCGCCCCAAGTCGCGAACGCGAGCCGCAGACCGAAGATCAATTCATTGCCGCGGCCGCGTCAGGCCCTTGGCCGGCCTTCCGCGTCAACGGCGCGCTCGACGCGGCGGCCGAAAGCTTCCTGCGCGGCCTCTACGAGGACGCTTCCGACGACGAACTGGCGGATTTGTCGCTCGCCGATCTCATGGCGCTGGCGCATGATTTCTGGCTCTGGCGCGCCCAGCGCGAGCCGAGCCGTCAGGAGATCCGCATTCGCCGCGGCGAGGGCGAGGGCGGGCGCGAACTCGATCGCGACATTCTCGAGGTCGCTGGCCCGGACATGCCCTTCCTCGTCGATTCCGTGATGGGCGAACTTGCCGATCAGGGCATTGCGGCGCTGGCGATGTTCCACCCGGTGGCGCCCGCCGCGCGCGGAGAAGGGCGCGAGTCGCTCATCCAGGTGCATTTGCCGCGCCTGTCCGCGCAACGCGCGCAAGCGCTGCGCGCCGGCGTCGCTGCAACCCTGCAGGATGTGCGCTCGGCGGTGCTCGATTACGGGGCGATGCGCGAGCGCATGCTGGCCTGTGCGGCCGAATTGGAAACCGCGCGCACCAACGCGCCGGAAGCGGAAGTGCGCGAGGGCGTGGAATTGCTGCGCTGGCTGGCGGACAACAAGTTTACGTTCCTGGGCTCGCGCGACTATTCCTACGTGCGCGACGCCCGCGGCGCCTTTACGCCGGTTGAGCCTGACATCGATCCGGGCGCTTCGCTCGGCATTCTGCGCGACACCGAACTCTACGTATTGCGCACCAGCGCCGAGCCGATGGTGCTGACCCCGGAACTCAAGCGGCTCATGTCTGAGCCCGAACCCATCATCGTGGCGAAATCAACCTTGCGGTCGCGCGTGCACCGCCGCGCAACCGCTGACTATGTCGCCGTGCGCCGCTACAACGCCGGCGGCGAGGCCATCGGCGAGGTGCGCTTCATCGGCCTGTTCACGAGCGAGTCGTTCACCGAACCGACCCGCAACATTCCGCTGTTGCGCCGCAAAGGCCAGTGGGTGATCGAGCAGGCCGGCTTTGCCCCCGGCGGGCACAACGCCAAGACGCTGCGCAAGATCATCGAATACTATCCCCGCGAAGAATTGTGGCAGATGTCGCGGGAAGATTTGCTGAGCATCACGCGCGGCATCCTGCACCTGCTCGACCGCCCGCGCGCGCGCGTGTTCATTCGCCGCGATCGTTTCAACCGTTTCGTTACGGCGCTCGCCTACATCCCCAAGGATCGCTACGACACCGCCCTGCGCGAGCGCGTCGGTTTGGCCATCGCGCGCGCCTATGGCGGCGTTGTCGAAAGCTTTCAGCCGCAATTGGGCGAAGGCCAACTGGCGCGGGTGCTGTTTGTGATCGGTGATATCGATCGCGCCGCTCCCGATGTCGCCGCCGCCGCACTCGATGCGCAGGTGGCGGCGCTTGTGCACACCTGGGACGACGACTTCGCCGCCGAGCTGATGCGTTCGCCGCTGTTTGACGCCGCCGGCCGTGAAGAGGCCGCCAATCGCTTCAATCGCGCCTTCACAGCCGCTTACCGGGAGCGCTACTCGGTCGAGGAAGCGCTGATCGACTCCGCCGAAATCCTCGCCTCCGGCGATCATGACGTCATCCGCGTGCGCGCCTACCGAAAAGCGGGCGACGCCGACAACGTTATGCGCTGCAAGTTCTACGCGCGCGGTGACGTGCTTGCCCTTTCAGCCACCGTGCCGATCCTCGAAAACATGGGATTGTTCGTCGATTCCGAGGTCAATTTCGAATTGCATTTGGGCGCCGGGCGAACGCACGCGGCCGAGCGCATCTTCGTGCACGATATCGAGACCCGTTCCGCCGACGGCGCAGCGATTGTTCTGGAAAAGGCCGGCGAACAGTTCGAGCTTGCGTTTGCGGCCATCTGGACCGGCAGGGCGGAGAGCGACGGGTTCAACCGCCTGATCCTGGCGCTGCCCTGCAGCTGGCGCGAAGCGGCGCTAATCCGGGCGCTGGCGCGCTATCGTCAGCAGACCGGCCTCGATCCGACCCAGGCCGTGCAAGAGCAGGCGCTGGCGCGGCATCCGCGCATCGCCGAACAGATTCTGACGCTCTTCCGCACGCGTTTCGATCCCGCGCTGCCGGAAAGCATGGATACGCGCGCCAGCCGCAGCGCGCGGCTGGAACTGATGATCGAGAACGCGCTCAACGACGTGGTGAGTCTCGACGAAGACCGGGCCTTGCGGCGGATGGCGCACCTGGTTGGGGCGATCAAACGCACCAATTATTATCAGCCCGGCGCCGATGGCGCGCCGAAGCCCTACATGTCGTTCAAGATCGATTCCAAGGCGGTCGCCGAGCTGCCCGCGCCCAAGCCGTATCGCGAGATTTGGGTGGCGAGCCCGCAGGTCGAGGGCGTGCATCTGCGCTTCGGGCCAGTCGCGCGCGGGGGCTTGCGCTGGAGCGATCGCCGCGACGATTTCCGCACCGAGGTGCTCGATCTCGTGAAGGCCCAGCAGGTGAAGAACGCCATCATCGTGCCCGTGGGCGCGAAGG
>CAZNTI010000280.1:0-3502 GCA_964575885.1 uncultured Terricaulis sp. | reverse complement strand
AGCCACTGCTCGTCCTCGTCCTGGAAGGAGAACACGCCCTCGTTGGGGCGGTCGAGGTCGGGCAGGAACTTGCCCAGCGCCTCGGTGTATTCGATCGCCGGCGTCTCCAGCCGCTCGAAGCCCCAGCGCTCGTAAACGGCGCCGACGGCCTCGACGATGCGCCGCTCTTCGGCGGCCTGGGCGCCGGTTCTATCGCTGAAGCCACGCGGCTTCTCGGCCGGGGTCAAAGTGTCTTTGCTCATGGTCGGATGCTTTCAGAAATCGAGACAGGCTAAGCGACGACGAAGTCGCTTCAATGTCGCGTGAAGCGATAGCCGCAAGCGCCTGCGATGTCGCCGTCGAGCACGTGCGCGGCCAGTCTCTCGATATCGTCGCTGAGTTCGCGGTCGTGCGTCACCGGCGGGAAAATCTCATCGATCTTAGATAGGGCGGGCAGCAGCTTGGCGCCAAGCGCGATCGGCTTTTCCGGCCCGCTAGCGGCGCGCACGCGCTCGGCCTGGGCCGCGAACGCCAGCTCGATGGCGATGATCTGCGCTAGCCGGTCGGCGGCCTCGTCGGCGCGCATGGCGACGTTGGCGGCCATGCTGACATGATCCTCCTGGCCGCTGTCGGTGGAGAGCGACATCACGTGCGCCGGCGCCATCAGCCCCCAAATGTGATTGCAGAGCCCGGCGGTGGTGTACTCGGTGATCATCAGGCCTGACTCGATCGGGCTGGGCGCCAGACCGCGCGCCTGCGGCCCCAGCCCCTTGTTGTGACGTTCATCGACGACGCGCGCGCAGCGCCGGTTCGAGAGCCGCGCCATCACGCCGGCCGCCTGCAGCAATCCGTACGCCTCCACCGCCAGCGGCATGCCGTGGAAATGGCCGCCGGAGGTTATGTCGTCGAGATCGTAGCCATCCGCCGACTGGTTGAGATCGATCGGATTGTCGGTGACGCTTTGCGCCTCGATGGTCATCGTCGTTTCCGCCCGCGCCACAAGATCGAGGCAGGGCCCGAGAATTTGCGCAGCGCAGCGCAGATTGTAGGGATCCTGAATGCGCCCGTCATACTCGTGCTTAACCTGGGTGGGCACATCGCGGAACTGGTAGCCCTCAAGCAGGTCAAACACCCAGCGCGCCACGGTTTGCGCGCTTTGATGGGGACGCAGCGCGTGGAGATCGGAACGGAACGGGCGCCCCGCGCCGCGCAGCGCCTGCACGTGCAGCGCCGTCGCCAGCGCCGCGGCCTCGATCAGCCGGCCCATTTTCGCGCTCGCAAGCGCCCCCCAGGCATTGGCGTATTGGCAGCCATTATTGAGCGCGAGCCCTTCCTTGAGCTCCAACTCGATCGGCGCGAACGCGTCTGGGCGGCGCTCTAGGTAGGCGCGCGTGGGAACCGCCTCGGCGGCGGTCAGCACCTTGCCCTCCCCGATCGCCACCGCGGCGATGTGCGAGAGCGGGGCCAGATCGCCGCTGGCCGATACGCTGCCGTAGCGCGGGACCGCCGGCGTCACGCCCGCGTTCAGCATATCGATCAGCGTCTCGATCACCACCGGGCGCACCACGCTGCGCCCCCGCGCCAGCGAGGCCGCGCGCAGCAGCATCGTGGCGCGCACCACCGGGACCGGCGCGTACGGACCGACCGCGGCGCAGTGCGACAGGATCAGATTGCGCTGCAGCTGGCGCAATTCGTCGGGGCTGACATAGGTCGTAAAATTGCTGCCGAAGCCGGTGTTGAGGCCGTAGACGCGCCGCCGCGGGTCCGCCGCGAGCGCCCGCTCGGCCGCCGCGCGCAGCGCACCCACTGCCGCCTTGGCCTGCGCCGCAAGCGCGACGGTGGCGCGCCCATGCGCCACTGCCTCGATCTGGGACAAGTCGAGCGTCCCCTCCTGGCCCAGGACGACCGTGGGAAGGGAATTCTCGCGCTGCATCAGGGACCCCAGGTTGATCGGAATCCCGCTCGGTAGCGCAATCGCCGTCTCGACGCGAGCGCCACCCGGCGCAGGACTTGCTCCGGCTTCTGTCAAAACGCCGGCAAAAACGCCGGCAAAACGCAGGGGGAGGAGCGCGGCCCATGATGATCACTTTGGCCCTGATGATGGGCTTGAGCCTCTCGGAGCTGCCGGCGCTTGCGGCCGAGGTCGAAGCCGAGGCGCGCGCGCTGGCGGGCGCGACCGAGGCCAATGCGGCGCTGCGCCAGGGACTTGAAAACCTGGCCGAGGACGCCGCCCGCCTAGCCGGCGGGCTCGACCGCGCCGGGGTCGGGCGCGACATGGGGGGCGCCTTCGGCGCCATCGCCGCCGACGCGCGCGCCCGCGCCGCGGACCTGGCGCACGCCGTCACCCCGGCCGATCGCGCCGCAGCGCTGGCGCGCGCCCGTATCGTGCTGGAGGACGCAGCCATGTTGGCGCCGATGGCCGCCGCCGCCGCCGCCGACGCGGCCGCAACCCGCAAGCTGGCGTCGAACTGAAAGAGCGCCTCTAGCCTTCGTACTTCACTGTGCAGCCATAAGCCTGGGTCTCGGCAGTGGCGACCGGGCGGCCGGCGTCAATATCGGCAAGGGCTGCGCGCACGTAGTTGGTGGCGCCTTGCAGCGTGTCCGGACGCGCCGAGGGACGGTTGTCGATCGCGCCCTGATAGAGGATGCGGCCATCGCCGCTGATGATGAACATGTGCGGCGTGTTGCGCGCCCCATAAGCGCGCCCCATCGCGCCGGAGGGATCGAGCAGGCTCGCAGTCACCGGCGCGTTGTCGGTCTCGCGCTGGCGGCGCACGCCGGCCGCATCGAGAAACTCGCGGTGGTTCGGATTCGTCGAATTCACCTGCAGCCACACCACCCCGTCATTGACCGCTTCCTGCTGCAGGTTCTGCATGTTCTGCGAGTCGTAGTGTTTGCGCACGTAAGGGCAGCTCGGGTTCGTCCATTCCAGCACCACGGTGCGGCCTCTGAACTCAGCGAGCGTGCGGGTGGCGCCGGTGGCGTCCTGCACCGAGAAAGCAGGCGCCGGCGCGCCAGTTTCCACCGCCGCCTCGGCGCGCTGGCCCGCGAACAGCGCTACGCCGCCGCCTGCGGCCAGCAGCAGCGCTCCAGCGGCGACGATCAGGTTTCGTTTCGACAGCGTGGTCATGGTGTGTCTCCTGCGATGGTGTCGATAATCAGCGTTTCGCTTAAAACTTGCGGCAGCACTTCGGCCTCGCCGCCAGGCGGGTAATAGAGATAGAGCGGCACGCCGGCGCGTCCATGCTCAGCCAGGGCGGCAGCGATCTCGGCGTCGCGATTGGTCCAGTCCGCCCTCAGGTACGCGACGTTGCGCTCGGCAAACGCCGCCGCCACCCGCGGCGACGACAGCGCTGCGACCTCGTTGACCTTGCAGGTCACACACCAGGCCGCGGTGAAGTTCACGAACACGCCCCGCCCCTGCCCGCGCAGCTCCGCAACCCGCGCGGGGCCCCAGGCTTCCGACGCCAGCGCCGCCTCGCGCTCGGCCCCGAGCAGCGGCCGCCAAGTCAACGCCGTCGTC
>CAZNTI010000279.1:0-3503 GCA_964575885.1 uncultured Terricaulis sp. | reverse complement strand
GGTGATAGTCGCCCATCACGTCGCCCACGACCTTCGCGCTCTTGCGGAACGCAGCGTCGGCGGTGAGATTGAGCCGGCGCATGGCGTACAAGACGCGCCGGTGCACCGGCTTTAAGCCGTCGCGCACATCCGGCAGCGCGCGCGCGGTGATGGTCGAGAGCGCATACGCAAGGTAGCGCTTGGCCAGCGCCTCCCCGATCGGCTCTTCCACAATCCGCCCGCCTTCATCCGGGGGCGCCATCACATCGTCAGCCATTCGCGTCCCTTTGCTCCCCCGTTCACGGGGGAGCTATCAGCGAAGCTGACTGAGGGGGGGCACCGCCTCTCTCCCCCCTCCGGCCTTCCAGGCCACCTCCCCCGTGAACGGGGGAGCAAAGGGGCGTTCGACGCCCTTAAATCAGAGTCGCCCCGCAAAGCCCAATTTTCGGATCAGTTCGTTGGTGTTCCAAACAACCCTTGGGAAGCAGCGTAAGCATCGAGTCTGTCAAATATCTCGTTGCAAAGCAGGCGGTTATTGAGGTCAGTGAAGGCCGAGGGGTTTGGCATATCCACCTCCCTTGCCTCATCAAGGGTGCGGTGACCCTCGTCTGATAGCAGTGCCCTGGCCTGAACAAGCACCTCCAACGCTTCGACCGCACCAATCGTTTTCAATCCTGCCTTGATCTCTTCGTATTCCGCTCCGTCAATGTTGTAGAAAAACTGCCAGAACCCTCCATTCTCGACATCCGCGACGAACAGGACGCTAATAATGTAGCAGAGTCGCTCCGCATCATTCATTTGCTCGATGCTGAGCGTCTCCATACGCCGCCAAAAAGCCAGTGCGTCGCTCATAGTCGGCCTGCAAAGCCCAAGCGTTCGATCAGTCGCCGGCGCGATTCGGGCATGCCTTCGCCTTGTCTGTCGAACACGCGCCGCTCCAGGAAATGGCCAGACAGTGCGAACGCGTCGGCGACGTCGCCCTCGGCTAGTTCCGCCTCCGCATCGACCAAAAACGGCGGCAGCCTGAGCAGCACGTCCGCATGCGGCGCGCCGGCTTCGTAAGTGGCCGCGCGCCCGGTACGAGGCGACACCCACGCCAAGCCCTCGGTTTCGCCGGTCACAGCGCAGCGCGACAGATCGAGCCCGTAGCCCAGCGCGGCCAGCAGCCCCAGTTCAAAACGCGTATAAAGTGCGGGCCAGATTTCGCTCTGCGGCATCGCCTCGATCAACACCATCAGCGCATCATAGAGCTGCTGATACGCTTGCCGCTCGGCCGCTGCGCCGCGCACCAGCGCTACCGCAGAAGAAAGTCCCGCCAGCGCGATAGGATCATCGAGCAGGCGCGTGGCGTGCGGCTCGATCAATTCCAGCGGATGGAAGAAGCCCAGTTGCTCCGAAAGGCGCGCCTTCCAGCCGCAATGGACAAGGTTGCCGGCCTGCAGCATCGGCTGCGATTTGCGACCCGCATGGACCACGCCGCCAAAGCGGCCATGCTCACGTGAGAACACTTCGGCCACCAGTTTGCCTTCGCCCAAATGGCGCGCGCCCAGCACGATGGCGTCGTCGGTCCATTGCATCAGCGTCGACCGGCTGCTCCCCCGTTTACGGGGGAGCGCGCGAAGCGCGAAACCGAGGGGGAACCTGCTTGTCCCGCCCTCCGGTCGCTTCGCGACCACCTCACCCGCGAACGGGAGAGGAAGTATTCTCCGTCACGCATTCCAATCCAACCCCAGCCGCTGATACAGCGCGCGTTCCTCGCTCCAGCCTTCACGCACCTTCACGTGCAGGAAGAGATGAATGCGCCGGTCGAACGCATCCTCCATCTCTTTGCGCGCCAGTTCGCCGATGGTCTTGATGGTTTGGCCCTTGGCGCCAATGGCGATTTTGCGCTGGCTTTCGCGCGCGACGAAAATGGTTTGATCGATCCTCGCTGAACCGTCCTTGCGCTCTTCCCAGGCCTCGGTCTCGACCGTGAGTTCGTACGGCAATTCCTCGTGCAAGCGCAGGAACGCCTTCTCACGGGTGATCTCGGCCGCAAGCACGCGGGCGGGCGCGTCCATGGTCTGATCTTCGGGAAAGAGCCATGGCCCCACCGGCGCGCGTTCGGCCAGGGTCTTGGCCAGGTCTTCCACCCCGTCGCCTTTCTTCGCGGCGATCATGAACACGTCGGTGCAAAGGCTCCGCTCCACCAATCTGGACGTAATCTCAAGGAGCGCCGGGCGGGACACCGCGTCGACCTTGTTGAGCACCAGGATTGACGCCAGCTCCATCTGCTTCAGCTTGTCAGCAATGGCGGCGCTGTCCTCGACGGCGCGCGCGTCGGCGCCGGCCTTGTCGGTGCCCGCGTGCGCCGCTGCGTCGACGACGTGGATGATCGCATCAGCGCCCTCGAGCGCACTCCAGGCGGCAGCGACCATCGCCCGCTCAAGCCGCTTCCTCGGCGCGAACACGCCGGGCGTGTCGATCAGCACCAATTGCACGTCGTCGCGCATGGCGATCCCGCGCACCAGCGCGCGCGTGGTTTGCACCTTCTGCGTGACCGCCGCGACCTTGGCGCCGACCAACGCATTCACCAGCGTCGATTTGCCGGCGTTGGGCGCGCCCAACACCGCCACGACCGCGCAGCGCTGCTCAGCCATCGATACCACGCTCCTTCAGAAAGGCCGTCGCCGCCGCCCGCTGCGCTTCGCGCTTGGAGCCGCCTTCGCCGCGCGCCGGGGCAAACCCGTCCACCTGCGCTTCAATCACGAAACGCGGCGCGTGTTCAGGGCCGCCCTGATCCACCAGCACATAACTCAGGCTGCGCCTTTGGGCTGCCGCCCATTCCTGAAGCGCGGTCTTGGGGTCGCGTCGTCCAGTCTCTGCGTCGGCAAACGCATCGCCCCAGAACCGGTCCACGAACGCACGCGCGGCGTCGACGCCGCCGTCGAGATAGAGCGCGGCGATGACGGACTCGCAGATGTCAGCCAGGATCGCTTCCTTGCCCCGGCCCCCGCTCGCCTCCTCCGACGGCGACAGGATCACCACATCGCCCAGGCCCGCAGCGCGCGCGGCGCTGGCGCAGGCATGACGATTGACCAGGGCGTTGAAGCGCGGCGCAATTTCGCCCTCGGGGGCGTCGGCGTGCAGGCAAAGCAAGCGCTCCGCCACGATCAGGCCGAGGACGCGGTCGCCCAGAAACTCCAGCCGATCGTACGAGCGACGGGGCCCCTTGGCCCCGTCGAGCGCACTCGCGTGCGTTAGCGCTTCTTGGATGAGCTTTCGATCCTTGAACCCGTATCCCAGAGTATGCTCCAGGTCGGCAAAGCGGCCGTCTTGTTTGCGTCCGCTCAACGCGCCACCCTCATTCGACCGCCTTCAGGAAGCGGCCGCCGCGGAAGCCCGTAAACAGCGTCCATGGGCGGAAGATCGACGTGTCACCTTCAAACGACATCACCACGAACTGCGCCGGACCGACCAGATTGTCGTGGGGCACGTAGCCGACCGTGCCGGCGACGCGGCGGTCAGCGGAATTGTCGCGATCG
>CAZNTI010000278.1:0-3510 GCA_964575885.1 uncultured Terricaulis sp. | reverse complement strand
CGGCATCCAGCGCCTGAACCAGGAAGCCGCCAAGGCCCTCACGGACGGCCGCCGCGCCGGCCTTGAGATTACGCGCGGCGAAGCCTGGACGTGGGTCTCGCGCAATCCGGCGCGCGCGCTCCACATCGACGACGAGACCGGCACGCTGGCGCCGGGGATGCGCGCCGACGTGGTGATCTGGTCGGCCGATCCGCTGTCGAGTTATGCAGTGGCCGAACGCGTGTTCATCGATGGCGCGCTGATTTACGAGCGTGGGGCGGCCGCTGAACCGGCGTCGGATTTCGAACTCGGCCAAACCTATCGGGAGCGTGCGCAATGAGAGCGGTGTTGGCACTCGTGATGGCGCTGGCGCTGGCGCTGGCGGCGCCGGCCGCTGCCGAAACCGTGCTTATTCGCGGCGCGCGCGTCGTCACCAACGGCGCCGCAGGCGTCCTTGAAAGCGGCGACGTGCTGATCGTTGACGGGCGCATCGCCGGCGTCGGCGCAGGCCTTGCGCCGCCGCGCGGGGCGCGCATCATCGAAGCGCGGGGCCGCTGGGTGACCCCGGGCGCGTTCGCAGCGATGAGCGAACTCGGGCTCTCCGAAATTTCCGGCTCCGGCGCGCCCAACGACGCCCGCGTTGAAGGCGAGCTGCTGGCCGCAGCCGCCGACGCCGGCCGCGCCTTCAATCCCGACGTCACCGCGGTCGCCGTCACCCGCATGGAGGGCGTCACCCGCGCCGCGATCGCGCCGGGCGAGACCCCGACGCTGTTCGGCGGGCGCGGGGCGCTGGTTTCGCTGAGCGGCAATGCCGACGCGGTCTTCCGCGCCAATGCGTTCATGGTGGTTGAACTGGGCGAAGTCGGCGCGCGCCGCACCGGCGGTTCGCGCGCGGCGGTGTGGCCCGTGTTCGAGGCGGCGCTGCGCGACGCGCGCGAGTACCCCGCCCGCTATCGCAGCGGCCAGGGCGGCGCAGCTTTGAACGAACTTGACGCCGCCGCGGTCGCGCCGTTCGCGCGCGGGCAGGGGCTTTTTCTGGTGCGCGTGGAAAGCGCCGCCGACATCCGCCGGCTGATCGCCTACAAGGCGGCCAACCCTGGTTTGCGTTTCGCCATCCATGGCGGCGCTGAAGCCTGGCAAGTGGCCGACGAGCTGGCGCGGGCGCGAATCCCCGTGATCATCGATCCGCTGGCCAATGTGCCTGATCGGTTCGAGCGGCTCTCGGCGCGGCTCGACAATGCCGCGTTGCTGCACCGGGCCGGCGTCCAGTTCGCGATCGCGCCGGCGCCGGGCTCGGTGGACGCTCATCAGGCGCGCTTGGCGCTGCAGCTGGCGGGCAACGCTGTCGCAAACGGCTTGCCGTGGGAGGCCGCGTTTGCGGCAGTCTCGCGGACCCCGGCGGAAATCTTCGGCGTCGGTGCGAACCTCGGCCGGCTTGAACGCAACTATCTGGCGGACGTGGTGATCTGGGATGGAGATCCCTTGGATGTCGCCTCCGCGCCGACGGCGGTGTTTATCGAGGGCGTAGAGCAGCCGCTGGTTTCGAGACAAACGCGGCTGCGCGATCGCTATCATCCCACGCGCATGCGCCGGCAGCCCTGAAAAATGCCGTCCTGAAATCGCCGCCCTGAAATCGCCGCCGTGAAATCGCCGCCCTGAAATTGCCCTCGTGCCGGCGCTCGGTGACGCTATGAGACGATGGTTCCTTGGGGCTCTCCTCGGCTTGGGCCTCGCGGCGTGCGCGAGTTCGGCGCCTGCGGCGCCGCAACGCTTCGCCGGCGTTTGGGATTGGCATTTCGAAACCAGCAGCTTCGTCACTGAAGATGGCCGCGGGCCCTGGTGGCTCAGCGCCGAAGGCGCGGCCTGGGAGGCGCTCAACGCGCCGTTCGCCGCGGCGGGACGCGGCCCCTGGGGGCGGCTGCGGGTCGTGGTCGAGGGCGAATTGAGCGAGCCCGGTCAGTACGGGCATCTCGGCGCCTATGAACGCGAACTGCGCGTCACCCGCGTCGTCGAAGCGCGTTTGGTTCACGTCGCGCCTTAACGGGCGCGCACGCCCGCGATCATGTAATTCATGTCGATGTCGGAAGAGAGCGACCAGCCTGATCCGAGCGGATTGTAACTGACGCCCACCGGCTCGCGCCACGTGAGCTCGCGCGCGCCGGCGCGGATTTCCTCGGGGGTCACGAGTTTCTCGTAGTCGTGTGCGCCTTCGGGGGCCCATTTGAGGATGCGCTCGGCGCCGAATATGGCGAGCGCGCGCGCCCTCGGTGTACGATTGATTGTGGAGACGATTAAAGCGCCGCCAGGGCTCACCAGCGCTGTGGCGGCGGCGAGAAACGCGCTCACGTCCGCCACGTGCTCGATGATTTCGAGCGCCACCACCAGATCGAAGTGCGCGCCGCGCTCCGCCAGGGTTTCAGCGGCGGCGACTTCGAATGCGATCTCAAGGCCTGCGTCAGCGGCGTAGGCGCGCGCCGCGCCAATGGCTTCTTGCGAGGCGTCGATAGCGGTAACGCGCGCGCCCATGCGCGCCAGCGGCGCCGACACCAAGCCGCCGCCGCAGCCGAGATCGAGCGCCGCAAGCCCCGCCAGCGGCGTGGCCCCGCCCCCGCCGAAGTGAGTCGCCGCGAATTCGCGGATGTAGCGCAGGCGAATCGGATTGATCCGGTGCAGCGCGCCGAACGGGCCTTTGGGATCCCACCACCGTGCGGCGAGATCGCTGAATTTGCGGACTTCGGCTGGGTCAAGCGTGGGCGTCATGGCCGCCAAAGTCACAACCCCGGCCCGCTCGGGGGTCAAGCTGGTATCGCGTCGCGGCGGAGCGTGCTAAACGCCCGGCATCTTCCGCAGCCGCGCCTTCGCAGCTGCAACAATCGGTTTGCCTAACGCCTATGTCTCGCTTGGTGATGAAGTTCGGCGGCACCTCGGTGGGCGACGTCGAGCGCATCGAACGCGTGGCGCGGCTGGTGGCGGCCGAGCGTAAGCCCGGGCGCGGCTTGGCCGTGGTGGTTTCGGCCATGTCCGGAGAAACTGATCGGCTGGTGGGGCTGGCGCGCCGCGCCGGCGGTGAAACCGGCAATGGCGAGGGCGGGTTGGCGTGGGGCGAATTCGGCGACGAATACGACGTCGTCGTCTCCAGCGGCGAGCAAGTCACTACCGGACTATTGGCGCTGGCGCTGCGCCGGCTGGGCGTTCCGGCGCGCTCCTGGCAGAATTGGCAGGCGCCGGTGCGTACCGACGCCGCCCACGGCGCCGCCCGCATAATCGACATTCCCGAAGGCGATCTTGGCGCCAGCATCGATTCCGGCGTCGTCGCCGTTGTGCCGGGCTTTCAGGGCGTCTCGCCGCAGAGCCGCATCACCACCTTGGGCCGGGGCGGCTCCGACACGTCGGCGGTGGCTTTGGCGGCGGCGCTGAAGGCGCAGCGCTGCGACATCTACACAGATGTCGACGGCGTCTACACCTCCGATCCGCGCATCGTCGCCAAGGCGCGCCGGCTGGAGCGTATCGCCTACGAAGAAATGCTCGAGA
>CAZNTI010000277.1:0-3516 GCA_964575885.1 uncultured Terricaulis sp. | reverse complement strand
CCTGAAAGTTGTTGTCGCCGAATTCTTCGATCAGCGCCGGCGACAAGAAGGTAAAGCTCGGATTGCGAATGGTGCGCGCCACCGACACCAAAACGCGATCATTGTCGGTGAGGCTGTAGCTCAGGTGCGCCGACGGCAGCAAAATGCCGTAGTCGTTTTCGTCGCTCTCGCCCGCGGTGCGATCCTCGACGGTGATTTCGGTGGTCTCGTAGCGCAGGCCCGCTTCCCAATCCACGGCGCCGGCGTCGCCGGAAATCATCACGTAGGGATCGATGCGGCGGCGTTCTATGGTGTTGTCGCCGCCATCGACCGCTTCGAGATCGCCAAGGTCGACTTCCGAGCCGTCGAAGGGCAGCGGGTCGGGAGGCACATCGCCATCTTCGACCACGAATTCGGTGTCGGCGGCGAGCACGAGATTGTCGCGCTCTTTGTGCTGATAGTGGACGCCAAATTCGATCGAGACGGTGTCGGTCAATTCACGCTCGTGTTCGAGCTTGAAGCCCCATTCTTCATCGGTCAGATCGGTCGTGGCGACCTCGCTGCCGTATTCTTCGAGCGTGTCCGGGAACGAGTCGTAAGACGCCTCGTCCTCGAATTCGAACGACTCGTTGGTGAAGCGCGCAAAGCTCAGCCTGATGCGGTTTTCGCCGCCGGCCGCGTTGAACTCATAGCCGCCGTTCAAAGACCAGCTTTGCTGGTCAATGTCGACGTCGTTGGCGTTGAGGGTTTCGATGTTGTCGGGATCGACTTCGCCGTCGGAGTATTCAATCGAGCGCTCGATCTGCTCGCGGTCGGTCTGGACGAAGAAGCCGTTCACTTCCAGTTCGCCGCCGAAGACGTCGGTCTGATAGCTGAAGTTCGCCGAATAATCAGTGCCGTCGCGAACATCGGTTTGAATTTCGCTGTTGTCGATGGAATCGCCAGGCTCGTCGAAGCGCAGCGAAAGCTTATCCTTCGGGTTGTGACGGTCCTGCACGTTGGCGCCGATCAGCAGGCGACCGCCCCCGACTTCGCCGCCCCAGACCCCGCCGAAGGTTTCGCCCCAATTGCCGTCATTTTCCCAGTATTGGACGCCGGCGCGGATATAGCCGCCCTCCAGCGAATAGCCGTCGCGCAGCACGATGTTGATGGCGCCCGCCAACGCGTCGCCGGAGCGGTTTGCCGACTGGCTGCGCACGATCTCGACGCGCTCAATCAGTTCGGCCGGGATGCGGTCGACGAAAAAGGCGCCGTCGGCGCCGTTGCCGAACGCGCCCGAGCTGTCGCCGGAGCCCGGCACCTGCTCACCGTTGATCAAAATTTGCGTGTAGGCGGGATCGAGGCCGCGCAGGCGAACCCCATCGCTTTCGAGAACGTCAGACAGGAAGGCCACGCTCGGCACGCGCTTCAGCGCGTCGCCGACGGTCAGCGGCTCGAAACGCTGGAAGTAGTCGGCGTCGTACTCGAGCACGGGCGCCGCACCCTCGACGCGATTGCGGTAGCCGATTTCCCCGATGACGACGATGTCGTCAGCGGTGGTTATTTCGCTGCCTTCGCTCGCCTCTTGTGCGTGCGCGGGAGCGACCACGGCGCCGAGCGCCAGAGCGGCGCCAGCCACACCGAGCAACCAAGACTTGTACGAACGGATACGCATTGTTGGAGCCCCCATTTTGCGCTAGCAGCTGCCTCGCTGTGCGGGGGGGAGTAGAAGCGCACCGTGACAGTTTTTTCTAACTTCCATGACACGGCCGTCAAAGTTCGTGTCCCGAAACAGTTCCAACACCGCTGAGGGTTTTATGCGACACACCGTCATCTTTGCCGCGGCGACACTGGTGCTGGCCGCCTGCTCGGCGCCGCCGCCGGCGCCGCCTGCGGCATATCCCACGGTGTCGGCGGTGCGCGAGACCGCCGCAGTAGATGCCGAAGGCGACGCCGCCGACGATCCCGCCATCTGGGTGGCGCCGGACCCCGCCCAAAGCCTCGTGCTCGCAACCCAGAAAGACGGCGGCCTCTACGTGTTCGACCTGAACGGGACCATCGTGCAGCAGATTCCCGGCGGCCGTCCCAACAACATCGATCTGCGCGAAGGCTTTGGCTGGCGCGAAGGCGCAGCGCCGCTGGTCGGGGCCAGCGATCGCAGCGACAACACGATCGTACTGTGGCGCTTTGATCCCGCCGGTCGCCAGATCGAACCGACGCCGCGGGTGCGCATCGCCACCGGCTTCGCTGAAATTTACGGCTTTTGCCTGGGACGCATGGGCGAAGATTTTGTCGCGATCGCCAGCAACAAGGCCGATGGCGAAATCGGCGTGTGGCGCATTGTGCCCGCGCCGAGCGGGGCCCTCGCTGCTGAACGCATCGCCACCTTCACGCTCGGCAGCATCACCGAGGGCTGCGTCGTCGATGATGACGCGGGCGTTCTTTATCTGGCGCAGGAACTCGTGGGCATCTGGCGGGTTGCGTTGGCTGACGCCGACGGCTCGGAACGCGTTCAGATCGACCGCGTCGGCGATGGCGGCAACCTGGTCGCCGACGTAGAGGGGCTGACCCTTTGGCGCGGTCCGTCCAGCGGCGGTTACCTGATCGCTTCAGTGCAAGGCGCGTCGCGCTTTGCGGTTTACGATCGCGGCGGCGACAACGCCTATCGCGGCGCGTTTCAAATCGCGGCCTCAGCGGAAGGCGCCGCCGACGCGGTCGAAGGCACCGACGGCATCGACATCGTCTCGGCGCCATTGGGGCCGGATTTTCCGCAAGGGCTGTTCGTGGTGCAAGACGACGAGAACACCAACCCGACGCAGTATCAGAACTTCAAGTACGCGTCCTGGGCCGACATCGCCGCCGCACTTGAGCTGCCCTAGCCCGGCTCCCCGCTCTGAAAATACGGCTCAACCCGGCCGGAATATTTGATCGTGAGTTGTTTGCCTTTGCGGTCGAGCGTTTTGCCGACCGCCAGGCGAACCCAGCCCTCGCTGACACAATATTCTTCGACGTTGGTTTTCTCATTGCCGTTGAAGCGCACGCCGACGCCGCGTTCCAATGCGGCCGCGTCGTGGAAGGGGCTCTCAGGATCGACCGAGAGCCGATCGGGCGGGATCTCACTCATAAAGTTCTCGTCTCCGCGGCAAGCCCCAGAGACTGCGCGGCGTGCTCCAGCCGCCGCAGCGCCGTCTCCGTCGCCAGATGTGCAACGTCCCGCTTGATGCTCAGGACCAGCGCGCCGTCAAGGGCCGCGATCGAAAATGCTTGGAGGAGCGTCTCGCTCCGCCCTGACAAATCGGCGCCAAGACGCAGCGCGGCGCCCAGGGCGGCTGCGGCGCTGCGCCGGTCTTCGTTGAGCAGACGATTGTAGGCGTCGGCATGCTTGGGCGGCGCCTTGGCGTAGCGGTGGTGAATGGCGGCAGCCAAAAACGCGCGCTCCTCGTGGCTGATCGCAGCGAGCGGCGCGCGCAGGATCAAGTCGAACATTATTTCGATGCGCTGATCGGGGTGCAGCGGACCGCCGACGTCGGCCAAACGGGCCGCAGCGCCTCGGAGCAC
>CAZNTI010000276.1:0-3520 GCA_964575885.1 uncultured Terricaulis sp. | reverse complement strand
TCCTTGCTCTTCACCGGCACGCCCAGCACCGGCAGTGGCGTCATGGCCGCCGTCATTCCCGGCAAGTGCGCCGCCCCGCCGGCCCCGGCGATCACAACCTTCAGGCCGCGCGCTTGGGCGCTCTTGGCATAGGTGTAGAGCCGATCGGGCGTGCGATGGGCGGACACCACCTTGGCCTCATACGGCAGCGCCAGTGCGTCGAGCACCTCGGCGGCGGCCTTCAAGGTCTCCCAATCGGAGGTCGAGCCCATGATGAGCCCCACGACGGGGGCAGAGGACGCCATTTCGGCTCTCCCTAAAAAACGGCCCGATAAAGGAAGCCGCCGCCGCCGTAAAGCCCGCGCGCGCGCCCGGTTAAGCTCGACTTAACCGCGAGGCGCCATGGCTAGTGCATAAAGGCGCAATCGACTCATGCTGTTCGGCCCCAAGCCCGCCGCTTCCAAATCGAGCCTGCTGCTGCAACGCCTGGGCCTGCGGCGTAGAGACGTGTCGCCGGCGGCGGAGGCGGCGCTCGTGCAACTGGCGGCAGAGTGCGACCACCTCGCCAAAAGACTGGCCGAGGCCGAGGCCCTGGCCGATCGCGACACGCTGACGCCCGCCTGCAATCGAAGGGCCTTCCTGCGCGCCCTGCACCGGACCATGTCCGAGGTCGAGCGCTATCGCACAGCGGCAGCGGTGCTCTACATCGATCTCGACGGGTTCAAGGCCCTCAATGACAGCTTTGGCCACGGCGCCGGCGACGCCGTGCTCACTCAACTGAGCCGACTTCTGCTCGACAGCGTCCGCGAGTCCGACGTCGTCGGCAGGCTCGGGGGCGATGAGTTTGGCGTGATCCTGAACCGGGTCAGCGCCGATGAGGCGCGCGCGAAAGCATGGTCGCTCAGCGAGCTGATCAACCGTACCACGATCGCCCATGCTGGTGTGCGACACAGGATAAGGGCCTCAGTCGGCGTGCACCCAATTGCGGCCGTGGAAGATCCAGAAATCGCAATCGCGCGCGCCGACGAGGCCATGTACGCCGACAAACACGCGCGCCGCCTGGAAGTGCGGGCCGACGCGGGGTAGCCGACCCGAGGCTCTATTGGGCCGCCATCTGTTCGGTCATGCGCCGGGCGATATCGGCGCGTTGTTGGCGGGAACTCGACGCTTCTCGAGTGGCGGCATAGAGGCCTTGCAGATAGGCGCGGTCCCAATCGGTCATCGAGACCAGCGCTGCACGCTCCGGCGCGCGCTCGTTGAACAAATTCAACACGCTGTTGAAGGGGGTCATGTCGGCGTCCGGATCAAGCTGCACCAGCGTCGCCATCGCCAGATAGTCGGCGACGGCGGATGTTGGAAGCCCGGCAATGCGGCGCGCGTCCACAATGATCAATGCGTAGCTCAAATCCTGCCGGGTATTGCGGCGGAAACGGTTGCCGGTTGAGCGCACGGACTCAACCCCGCGGAAGCCATTCCCGGCCGTGGCTGCGGCCGTCAAATTGCCTTGAGCGGCGGCAGCGGCGTCCTCGGTGCCGCGCCCGACGCGCGAGCGGGTGTCGCTCAGCACCTGTCCATCGGCGGTGACGGTGCGCGCCACATGCCACCAGCGCACTGCCCGCGGTGTGTTGACGAACGCCTCAAGCGCTTCGCGGCCTGCGGTCGCGACATCGTCCTCGCTGTAATAGCCGAGCAGATCGCGCCGAGTGTCGTAGACTTGGCGGGCCAGGCGGTCCGAATCGGGCGCGAACACGATGACCAGGTTGGGCCGGCAGCCCTCCCCCTCGGCCACCACGCCGACCTCTTGCGCGCGCTGGGCGATATGATCGATCAGCTGCTGCGCGCCGTTCGCGTCGATGCCGATGACGCTTGGACAAAGCCTGAAATTCCAGCGCGCATATTGATCCTCGGAGGATGACGCCACCGCCACCGCGCCAGCGAACGCCTGCGCCACCTCGCTCGGCTGTTGCCCCACGACGACGATATCGGCGTCCTGCGGGGTTTGCGCCGTAGCGCTTGCTGCGAGCACGGAGAGTGCGATGGCTGTTAGAAAATACCGCATCGGGGCTGATCCTCGATCGTTCGAGTTGCGGACTTTGAACGCGACCGGACAGCTGCGCAAGGCTGGCCAGATGTACGCTTCGGCGCCATCCTCTCCACATGCAGCCTGCGCTTGGGCGCCCATTGCTGACGCCGCGCCTGCGGCTGGAGCCGGTGACGCCGGCTCTCGCCGCTGCGGCGCGCGTCGGCCAGGCGGCGTTCGCCGACGTCATCGGCGCGGACGCCCCCTCTGATTGGTGTGCGGCGAGCCTCGGCTTGGTCGCGCGCTCCTCGGCGCATGTTTGGGGTCCCGCGCCCGCCCCAACCCGCGCCATCGCCATTCATCGGCAGGATTGGGCTATCGTCGGGGACGTACGTTTTGAGCCCTCGCTGCGGGCCGCACGAGAATTCGAAATCGGATACGGGATCGCAAAGAGCAGGCGTCGCCAAGGCTACGCGGTCGAGGCCACCGGCGCGATCATCGATTGGCTGTTCCAGGAGGGCGGCGCAGAGACCGTCATAGCTGGCTGCGAAAGTCGCAACCTTGCGTCCGTCCGGACCCTACGCAGGCTGGGCTTTTGGCTCGATTCCACCGCCGGACAGGCGTTCTGGTGGTCCATCACGCCAGAGCTCCGTTCAGCGTCGCGCGCTTGATAGGAATACCCCTCACGTGCTTGGGTGTACGTAAATTTAATCTGCGCCGGGGCGCGGGGAGGAGAACGTTCTCATGTGGGATATCGTCGTCGCGGGCGGCATCATCGTTACCGCGATCACCGTCATTCCGGTATTCTGGCAACTGCGCCAGCACCCGCGCGGCCTGCACATCCTGTTCTTCGCCGAGATGTGGGAGCGCTTCTCCTATTACGGGATGCGCGGCATCCTGATTTTCTACATGACCCAGCATTTCCTGTTCGGCGACGAGCGGGCCCAGGGTCAATACGGCGCCTACACCTCATTGGTGTACCTGATGCCGCTGATCGGCGGCTTCCTGGCCGATCGCTATCTTGGAAACCGCAAGGCTATTGCTTTCGGCGCGCTGCTGCTCGTCGCCGGGCACTTGATGATGGCGGTCGAACAACAACCGGCGACGCAGACGCTGAGCTATGGAGGCCAGACATACGAGTTTGCCGCCGAGGGGCGTCAGAACCAGCGTCAGACCTGGCTGGTGGTCGATGGTCAGCGGTACGAATACGGTCCAGCCCAAGGCGGCGGCATCGCCATCGCCAACCTGCCCGCGACGGCCCCGCTTCCCAACGTTCTGCCCGCGAATTCCTACGAACTCGGCGTCACCAACGAGGCGCAGCCGTTCATGGGCACAGGGCTCACTTACGTCGACATTTTCTACCTAGCGCTGGCGCTGATCATCATGGGCGTCGGCTTCCTTAAGGCCAACATTTCTTCGATCGTCGGACAGCTCTACACGCAGGACGATCCGCGCCGCGACAGCGGCTTCACGCTCTATTATTTCGGCATCAATCTCGGCGCGTTCTGGGCCTCGATCTTG
>CAZNTI010000275.1:0-3523 GCA_964575885.1 uncultured Terricaulis sp. | reverse complement strand
GCGTGTCGCCCTGGGTGGCCGGCTTAGCCGTGTTCGTGATGTACGTGTTCTACGCCAGCGCCATGATTTCCCATCTCGGCTGGGCCGGCGAGCTGCAGCCCACCTATCACGGGCGTACCCACGTTTTGGGCGCGGTGCAGGTCGCCGGCATGGTCGGCCAGGTCATGATGCTGGTGATCGCTGGCGTGGCCGCGCAAGCGGCTAGCGGCTCCAACGCCAGCGCCGTGAGCGCCATGGGCTGGACCCTGCTTGCGCTGCTGCCCGTGTGCACGGTGCTGGCGGTGACCTGCGTGCGCGAACCCTACCGGCCGCCGCAGCCGCACATGTCGCTGCGCGAAACCTTGCGCACCCTGTTCGCCAACAAGCTTGCGCTGCGCGTGCTGACGCCGGACCTGCTGCTGGGCGTGGCGCAAGGCGTCTCGGGTGGGCTCTTCCTGTTTTACTTCCAGTACGTGCTGCGCTTTGAAAGCGAAGCGCAGACGCTGCTTGCGATTTATTTCATCGCCGGGCTGGCCGGCGTGCCGATCTGGTGGTGGTGGGCACGGCGCTTCGGCAAGCATGTCGGTCTGCAGGCCGCACTCGTCTTCGCCAGCGCCACCACGGCGGGGCTAATCCTTCTGCCGCCCGGAAACTTCGCGATTGTTGCGCCGCTGATGGCGGTGGCCGGCCTGGCGCAAGGCGGAGGCGTGCTGCTGACCCGCGCGCTGATGGCTGACGTCGTCGACGAGGACGAGTTGCGCACTGGCGCGCGGCGTTCGGGACTCTATTTCGGCGTGCTGCTCACCACGTCCAAGCTGGGCGTCGCGGCTGGCCCCATCACCTACGCGATTCTGGGATTGGTCGGCTTCGATCCCGGCTTGGGCGCGGGCAATTCGCTGGCCGCGCTCAACACGCTCACGGTCTTGTTCGTCGGCGTTCCGATCCTGCTTTACCTGGCCGCAGCGGCGTCGCTGCGCAACTATCCGCTCGACGAAACCGCGCAAGCGGCGCTTCACGCCGCCATCGCTTCGCGTCACGCCGCTGACGCTGCTTCGGACCCGGCCGCGTCGCAGGCCGCCGCGCCAAAACCGACTACGCCCTAGAAAAAGGGCGTTCCACGTTCTTGCGGGTGGCTGCTAAGCCGCCGGCGGCCCGCGCAAGGCCGCCACCTCTTCACGCAGCGCCCGCAATTCCTGCAACATGCGCTGCTGTACGGCGGCGGCGTCTTCCTGCGCACCGGCAATGACCACGACCTCTCCCTCGATCTGACCGACTTCCTTGCCGATGCTCTTGATCGCCGCGCTATTCTCGGCGCTGCGCGCCTCCTGCACGGCGTCGACAATGACGCCAATGAACAGGTTCAGCACCGCGAACGCCGACACCACGGTGAAGGTCAGAAAGAACGCCCACGCCCAGGGATAGACGGCGCCGACCTGACTGACGATGCTGCCCCAATCGTCAAACAGCGTCAGCTGGAACAGCACCAGCGCCGATTTGCCGAGATCGCCGAATTGATCCGGGAAGCGTTCGCCGAAGAACGTCGTCGCCATGATGGCGCCGATATAGTAGACGATGGCGAGGATCGATGTGGTCGCCACGATGCCGGGCATCGCCTTCATCAGCGCCTCCACCACGCGCTGCATTTGTGGCACATTCGACACCAGCCGGAAGACTCTGATCACGCGGAATGCGCGCAGCGCCGTGACGCCAGGGGCCGCTGACAGCCACGACACCGCGACGATCGTGAAATCGAACCAGTTCCAGCCGCTGCGCACCCATTGCCGCGGCCCCTGCGCCAGGAATTCGAGCGCCAGCTCCGCGGTGAAGATGTACAGAAAGATGTCGTCCCAGCGCGCGATCAGCGCGCTGTAGGGATTGTCAGGCCCGTTGTGCGCGTCATAGCCCAGCATGATCGAGTTGGCGACGATGCAGGCCAGGATGAAGAATTTGAAGACGCCGCTTTCGGTAATCAGCAGCAACGGATTGCGGCGCGGACGCGCGCCGTTCTTTGTTTGCGAAGGGTGCTGAGTTTGCGGACTTGCCGCCCCCGCGGCTGCGCCGTTGGCCATCGTGATCCCCTCTTGGCGCCGGTCCCGCTCCGGCGCTGCGCAGGCTAGCGCGTGTGCGACCGCGAAGAAAACCCGCGGCGGCGATTTTTGAGGGGGCTGGCGCTTCAGCCCGGCGGCTGGGCGCGGCGGCGCGCGGCCGCCACCACTTCTGCGATCGGCGTCAGCTTGCGTTGAGGCGTTGCCGCCACACGGCGTGGGTTGGAGAGCTTGAGACGCTGCAGCCACGCGGTGAATGCTGGCATTGGGCCGCGTCTGGTCGTGCGGTCGATTGTCATCCCGCACCTCACTATAACGTTGGGCAAACCCCAACGTTGCGAGCGTGGCACGAACTCCAGTCCAGGGCGAGTTAAATCTAAAAAATGAAGCCGCTATACTTCATCCACTTTGATACAGTGGACCCTGAATACTACGACCCAACACTCACGGCAATGTGAGCACTCACCACAACCCGCCCAAAAGGGAACCAGGTCTCAGTTTGCTCAGTTTGAGCAGCCGGGGCGTGAAACCCAGGACTGAATGATGAATGATTTTCCGCGCGGTGAGCGCCTCCAAATCATGTTGACCGGGGCGGAACTCACCGCTCTGGACAGCTGGCGCTTTCAGCGCCGCATGCCCAGCCGCGCCGCGGCGGTGCGCGAACTCCTGCGCCGCGGCTTGTCTGCCGACGGCTTTGACACCGCCACACAGGGACAAAAATCACAGGATTTCGGGGTCCTGCCGGAAGCTACGCCGCATTCCGACAAGGAACCCTAGCCGACCGGAAGCGCTGCGGCCGGCGCCGCGCTCCCGCCACGCGCCGCCGCCTCCTGAACGAGGTTCAGGATGAAGCCCTGGACGTTGTAGATGCGCCCGCCCCAGTGACGGCCGGGCACGTGCCACACCTGCACTTCGCTCCAATCGCCAGCCTCGGAGACGTCACGGATCGGCACGTCGCGGGTAATCTCGCCGCCGTTCAGCCAATTGGCGTGGTCGACGATGATAAGCCGCGGCGACACCACTTCGCGCACCACCGCAACGTGCCCGCGATTGGCGCTCGCGAAACCGCGCAGCACCAGCACCGCGCCCTCTTCCGGCCCCTGGGCGGTTTCGTAGCGCCCGCGCGCCTGACGCCACCAGGTGTGGGCGTCACCAAAGATTTCCACCCCCGACTCGCGCCGCGCGAACGGCACGCATTGCAGATTGGCGCGCGAGTTTGTGACCCGCGCAGTCGGCTCGTAGGCCGCGTCCGGCGCGCGCTCGAACGACTCCGGCGCCAGCGTCGCGTGCTCCGAAGGGCCTTCGGTCACGGCTGGGTCTACCGCCAGGTCCATCGACAAAGGCGTCAGCGCCTCGGCGTCGGGCGCTGCGGTGAAACCGGCCGCGGCAGCAGCCGCGATAAGAAGCGCGCGTGAATCGAACATGCGTTCGCTAAGTCCAGACAGGGCGCGTGCCCCAAACTGACACACAGAACGCTCGATCGACCTTAAAGAACGCTT
>CAZNTI010000274.1:0-3528 GCA_964575885.1 uncultured Terricaulis sp. | reverse complement strand
CCTTGGGCGTCGAGCCCCAGAAACAGCACCGGCGCGTCGTGCGGTGCGATTGCCGCGCGCGCGTGGGCGCCCAGCCATCCGATGGCGACCGCGCCGCTCTCTTCAGTGACGAAGACGCGGAACTGGTGGAGCGGCGCGATCAGCGTTTCTGGCGCTGCAAGCGCGCGCTCCAGCCAGGCGCCATCGCGGCGATGGTGTGCGGCGCGATCCAGTGGCGAGCGCGTGAACGCGTTGGGGTTCTCCGGCAGCAGCGCCACGCGATCACGCCGGTTTGCGGAAGCGCAGCACGAACTGATCGGTACGGCCACGGATGTCGTTCTCGAACACGCGCAGGGTGCGGTTGTCCTCCGGATGACGCAGCACGTCGCTTTCGGCGTCGAGAACGAAGCCCGCCGCTTCCAGATCGCGCACCACCTGCGCCTGATCGATCCGATGCAGCG
Source organism: uncultured Terricaulis sp. (assembly GCA_964575885.1). Lineage (GTDB taxonomy): Bacteria > Pseudomonadota > Alphaproteobacteria > Caulobacterales > Aquidulcibacteraceae > Vitreimonas. The sequence goes on along the minus strand of CAZNTI010000274.1, from coordinate 3,088 downwards.
TGTTGGTCACCGCGATGTCGCTGCCCGCAACCGCGGCGTGATCGATGATGATGAGCGTGCCTCCTGGCTTCAGCGCCGCGAACATGGCGCGGTTCAGGGCCGGGACATCGATCGCCAGCTGAGGCAGGTAGAAGTCGTGATAGATTTGCGAAATGAAGATGGCGTCGAGCGGCTCAGGGATCGTCCAGCCCGCATAACCGTCCGTCAGGTGCGTGACGTTGGCGTACGCAGGCGCGATCGCGGTCATCGGGCGCGGCCGCTCCGCCGTGCCGGGCCGATCGACGGCGTAGACACGACCCGCCTCGCCCACCGCCACGGCGAACAAGCGAGAATAATAGCCTCCGCCTGGCCCGATGTCGGCGATCGCCCAGCCCGGTTGGACTCCGCTGAAGGCCATTATTTCTCCCGGCAGCCGCAACGCGTCGCGGGCGGTGTCGGCCTCGGGACGCCGGGCGTCGGCGACGGCGGCGACGATGTGGGCGGACGTTGCGGTCACTGGCGCTGCCTCGCGCAGCATAAGCCCTGGAACCGCCCCGCCAGCGCACGCGGCCAGCACCAACGCCGCGCCCGCGGCTGCGAAAATCCTGTTCATCGGTGTTCTCCCCTGCTTCAACGCCGATTTAGCTCGCTTGAGGGCGCTTGTCTCGCGGCTGCGACTGTTAGACTGAAGCGATGATTCCTGTGACGGACTCCCTCGCGCTGGACGAACGCGACCTGGAGGAGCGCTTTATCCGTGCAGCCGGCCCGGGCGGTCAGAACGTGAACAAGGTGGCTACCGCCGTTGAGCTGCGTTTCCGGCTTGGCGGCCACACGCTGCTGCCCGATGCAGTGCGGGCGCGGCTGGAGAAATTGGCGGGAAGGCGGCTCACGCTCGACGGTGAAATCGTGATCCGCGCCGACGAACATCGCACCCAGGAGCGCAACCGCGATGCGGCGCGCGCGCGGCTGGTGGCGCTGATCGAACAAGCCACGCATGCCCCAAAGCCGCGTCGCGCGACCAAGATCCCACGCGCCGAACGCCAGCGCCGGCTCGATCACAAAACGCGGCGCGGCGACGTTAAAGCGCAGCGCCGCCGGCCGCATTCCGAAGATTGACTCAAAGCGTGCTGGCGTAGGCCTGCAGCCGATCGCGGTCGGCGCGGACTTGCTCTGCCTGAGCGGAAAGGAACGCGCGCGTCTCAGCGTTCAATGCCGTGTCTTGCGTGGCTTCGCTCAATTGCTCGAGCAGATAATTCTCACCACGCAGCGCTTCCTCGACCGCAACCTTGGTGTCGGCGTCGCCGAGTTGGCGTGCTTCGAGGAACGCCCGCTGGGCTGTGCCGACCGGGCTGCCGACCTCGGCGGGATTGCCGCCGAGCGCGGCCACTCGCGCTTGGAACGCATCCGCCATGGTTTGGCGGCGATCGGCCAGCGCGCGGATTTGCTGCGCGTACGCCTGATTGTCGGATTCGTCCGCAGCAGCGCGGTAAAGCGTGCTGGCGTCGATCAAAGTTCGGGTGATGCCGCGCAGCTGCGCCACATCCGGGCTTTGCGGCGTCGTCACCTGCTCGGCCAAGTTGGCCTGCGGCGAGTTGGGCGGCGCTTCGTTAGTGGCGCAAGCGCCGAGAGCCAGCGCGGAAGCGGCGGCGAGCATAAATGTGCGCATGATTTTACCTCTGGTCTTGCTGAAACCAGTGGCCAAACGCACGCCCTGCCGCGTCGTTCCTAGTCGGGCTTGCGGAACCGCATCACGAACTGGTCAGTTCGTCCGCGAATGGCGGGGTCGAACACGTTGGCGGTGCGGTCATCCTCAGAATTGCGCACGGCGTTGCTCTCGGCGTCGAGCACAAAGCCCGCGGCTTCCACTTCGCGGCGCACGATGTCCTGATCGATGCGATGCAGGGCTGCTTCGGCGTCGGTTTCGAGCGGGGTTCCCGCTGCGGCCGCATGATCAATCACGATGTACAACCCACCCGGCTTCAGCGCCGCGAACGCGCTTGCGTTCATGGCGGCGCGGTCGCCCAACTGGTACTGCGTCAGCGCCATGTCATGATAATTCTGCGCTGTGAACACGACGTCCAACGGCTCGGGATAAGCGAGCGCGTCGTAGGGCGTGCGCGCCATGACCGCGTTGGGATAGAGCGCAGCGACAGCAAGCACAGGCGTTTCGTACTCGCCCGCCACGCCATCGGGGCGGATGGTGGGATAGACCCGGCCTCCCTCGCCTACCGCGACCGCGAAAAGGCGCGTCCAGTAGCCGCCGCCTGGGAAAATATCGGCGACGCGGTCGCCAGGTTCGACCCGGGCGAACGCCAGGATCTCGGCAGGGCGGCGGCTGGCGTCGCGGGCGATATCCTCGGCTGGACGGCGGCTGTCGGCGAGCGCGGCGAGAATGTGGGGCGCATCAGCGCTGACCTCTGACGGGGCCGGCGTGGACGCCGTCCCCGCAGGCTGCTGTTGACAGGCGCACAGCGCCATCGCGGCCGCAACCGCAAGAACGATATGGCGCATGGCGTTCCTCCCGCACGAACTCCCGCGCCGCTTAGCGCGTCACCGTCTCCAAGTCCTGGAGCATGCGACCAGCCGCACCTGAAGCGCGCTCAGCGCCCGCGCTTGGGCGCGGAGGCCGGCGGCGGCGGGGTGAGTTCCAATTGCTCCGGCGGCGCGGGCAGCCGCGGCGCGGTCTCGATCTGCGCCGGAGCGGCAATGTCGATGCCGGCATCGCCGGCGCCCAGTTCCTTGAACTTACGCGCTTGCGGCATCACCCGGCTTTCCACCGAACCCAGGAGCGCGTTGTAGCGGGTCACGGTCTGGCCGATGGAATCGCCGACCTTGCCCATGTGATCGGCCATCACCGCCATGCGGCGGTAGAGTTCGCGGCCAAGCTCGGCGATCTCTTGGGCGTTCTTGGCGCTCTGTTCCTGGCGCCAGCCATAGGCAACGCTCTTTGCCAGCGCCACCATCGTCGACGGCGTGGTGATGATCACTTTCGCGGCGAAGGCGTCGTCGAAAAGATTCGGATCGCGCTCGGCGGCGGCGGCGAGGAAGTTTTCGCCGGGCACGAACAGCACCACGAAATCGGCGGTCGCCGGCACGTGCTTCCAATAAT
>CAZNTI010000273.1:0-3531 GCA_964575885.1 uncultured Terricaulis sp. | reverse complement strand
GGGTGTTTGGATAAGTTAGGCCACAGGGGCCTAACTCTCCTATAAACCCGTATGGATCGGTCAGGCAGGCGGGATGGCGGAAAAGCGCTCGCAAGTCGAGCCCGGCGCTCGGCGCAGCATGTTTGGACAAGTTCGGACGACTCGGCCTAACCGATCGATGATAGACGTTTATAAAGCTGTTTGGGCCCCTCGGCCTAACTCGACCAAACAAGACGATGCGCGCCACCCACAATCCCTACAATCCCGGCGCTGGCGTCCCTCCCCCCGATCTCGCCGGGCGCGATCCGCTGATCGAGGCCGCGCGGGTCGCTATCGTGCGCGCCAAAGCCGGCCGCGCCGCCAAGAGTGCGATCCTGCTCGGCCTGCGCGGCGTCGGAAAGACAGTGTTGCTCAATCATTTCTCGGCCATCGCCGAAGATGAAGGCTGTCAGACGGCGCTGATCGAAATCGACCCGCACGTGCCGCTGGCGCAGCAATTGGCGCCTCAGCTGCAGCAGATCTTGCACCGCCTCGACCGCATGAAGAAGGCCGGGGCCGAGTTGCAGAAGGCTTTTGGCGCGCTCAAATCCTTCGCCAGCATGTTCCGCGCCACGGTCGGGGATGTCGACTTCGCCTTTGCCGCGCCGCCCGCAACCGGCGACCTCGCTATCGATCTGACCGAACTCTTCGTGGCCATCGCGGAGGCCGCCAAGAAGCGCGAAACCGCGATCATCCTGCTCATCGACGAGATCCAGTACCTGCAAAAGGGCGATCTCGGAGCGCTGATCATGGCGCTGCACAAGATCTCGCAGCGGCAATTGCCTCTGCTGCTGTTCGGCGGGGGGCTGCCGCAGCTCGCCAAGCTTGCCGGCGACGCCAAATCCTACGCCGAGCGCCTCTTCGACTATCCCCCGATCGGTCCGCTCGACGACGCTGGCGCGCGGCTGGCGCTGACGGCGCCGGCCGAGCGCGAGGGGGTGAAGTACGCACGCGATGCGCTCGACTACGTGGTCGATCAGACCGGGCGCTATCCGTTCTTTCTGCAGGTCTGGGGCGCCCATTGCTGGGATGCTGCGGCGAAATCTCCGATCACGCTCGCCGACGCCAAGCGGGCGAGCGAAACCGCGGTGGCGGCGCTCGACGAAGGCATTTTCAAAGTGCGGTTGGCGCGCCTAACCGAACGCCAGCAAGCTTACGCGCGCGCCATGGCGGAGTTCGGGCCCGAGCCAGTGCATTCGTCGCAGGTGGCGGACGCGTTGGGCATCGGCCTGAACCAGGCGGCGCCGATCCGCGACGAACTGATCAAGAAGGGCATGGCCTATTCGCCCGAGCGCGGACTGATCGGCTTCACCGTGCCCAAGTTCGACGAGTACATGCGCCGCGCAAGCGGCCCGGCGCGCAAGAAACGCGGCTAGTCGCCCGCGCAGCGCAGCGTGAGCCTTTGCGTGCGACGATCAACGCTGATCGAGGCGCATCCCGCGCGCAGCAGAGCTGCGCGCCCAATCACGATCGCCGGCGGCGGCGCTTCGCCCTCGGCTTCCACCACGAGCGCATCCTCCTCGGTCACGCCAAGGAGCGGCGCGTTGGTGCGCGCGAACGCCGGCGCCAGCGCAATGCCTTCGATAGCCAGTTCGGTGGTGATCGGTTGCATCATGGTTGAGAGGCCAAGGATCAGCTGCCGCTCGGAAACCTCGCCGGAGGCGACGATTGCGCCCGAGTGGTCGAACGTCCGCGCAGCCGGGCGGTTGAACACGCTGGCCTCGTTGGTCACGTCGAACAGCACGTTGACGGTCTCGCCGCCGACCTGCACTTGCGCGCGCCAGACGTCTGCGTCGTCGAGAGCGAAGGTGATTTCCCTCACGTTGGCGGGCGCCTCGGCGAGCACGATGGTGATCACCTCGTAGGGCAGCGCGCCCGGCCCGACGACCCCTTCGGCCGCAGTGCTTACCGGTGCTGGAAACACGCCGGCGAAGGCGCGCGACGCCCGCTCGCCGAAGCTGATGCGAGGCCGCGCGATGCGCCCGCGCATGGCGCCGCCGCCGTCGATCCGCACCACGGCATTTGCCAGCGGCAGGCGCCGAACCTCAAGCCGCTCCGCAGCGGACGTGCTCATGGCAAGCAGATCGGGCATGCGCAAATCGATTTCCAGGCGGACCGGCTGGCGGTTGATCTCAGCCTCCACGACCGGCGCGCCCCGACGCGCGTCCAGGGTGATCGACGTTTGCGCGGCCGCCGGAGCGGCAAAGCCGAGCGTCGCCAGGAAAATCAGGACCGCTACCCGCATGCTCTAGCGCGTCCGACGAAAAAGCGGCGATTTGAAGCCTGCCACGACGGCGCTTGCGCGTTCGCGGCGCGCCGCTACCTAGGGTGTGCTATGGCGCAGCCGCCCTCCCCCTCCGATCTTTCGACGCTCGACGCCCGCGCGCGCGAGATCTTCCGTGAGATCGTCGAGGCCTTTCTGAGCACCGGCGAACCGGTCGGCTCGCGCACGCTCTCAAAGCTTGGCGGCATGTCGCTGTCGCCGGCGTCGATCCGCAACACTATGGCCGACCTGGTGGCGCTGGGACTGCTGGAGGCGCCGCACGCCATGGCCGGGCGCCAACCCACGCAGCTCGGCTTGCGCTTCTTCGTCGACAGCCTGCTGCAATTGGGAGATGTGCCGGAGGTTGAGAAGCGCGAGATCGACGAGCGTATCGGGCGCGCTGGCGCCAATCCTCAGGACGTGCTGGGCGCAGCCTCGGAGCTCTTGTCGGGCCTGGCCGGCGGCGCCGGTCTGGTGATGACGCCAGAACGCGACGCACCGGTGCGGCACGCGGAATTCGTGTCAATCGGCGCCGGACAAGCGCTGCTGGTGCTGGTGTTCGAGGACAACCAGGTCGAGAACCGCATCGTCAGCACGCCTCCCGACTTGACCCCAGGCGTGCTTATCGAGGCCGCCAACTACCTCACCGCTCGCTTCAAGGGCCGCACCTTGAGCGAGGCGCGCGCAGCGGCGACCGACACCCTGGCCCGAGACCGCGCCGCACTCGACGCGGCCGCGGCCAAGCTCATCCAGAACGGGCTTGTGGAATGGTCGGGCGAAGACCCAACAATGGGGCGATCGCTGATCGTGCGCGGGCGCGCGAACCTGCTGCAGGACCCGCAGGCGGTGGCCGATCTCGAACGCGCCCGGCGGCTGTTCGACGACCTGGAGAAGACCCGCGACCTGATCCAGGTGCTCGACCTGGCCAAGTCCGGCGACAGCGTCCGGGTCTTTATCGGGTCCGAGAATCCGCTTTTTTCGCTTTCGGGGTCGAGCCTTGTGGTCGCACCCTATATGAACGCGGAACGGCGGGTCGTGGGCGCACTAGGCGTGATCGGCCCAACCAGGCTCAACTACGCCCGGGTCATTCCGGTCGTGGACTACACCGCCCGCATCGTCGGCAACGTGCTCGACGGGCGCGGGCAAGACCGAGAACGATGAACGAGGAAGACCAATGAGCAAAGACTCCAATGCGCAGAGCCATGCCGCGCCGGAGCCCGTCGAAAACGCGCCCGCCGGCGCCGAGGCCG
>CAZNTI010000272.1:0-3532 GCA_964575885.1 uncultured Terricaulis sp. | reverse complement strand
CGGCGCCCTTCTCGAGCGCCTTCTTGGCGAAGGCGACATTGATGATATCGTGCAGCACGATGCCGCCATAGGAGTGGATCGCCTCGTTCACTTCCGGGCGCGCGCCCAGCGAGGTGATGACGATCGGAACCTTGTGCTTTACGCACGCCGCGACATCCTGCTCCAGCCGCTCGTTGGTTTTGTGTACGATCTGGTTGACCGCGTAGGGCGCAGCCGGCGCCTGCGGATTGGCCTCGTCATACGCGGCGATCTCGTCCTTGATGCGCGTCAGCCAGTCGTCCAGCAGCGGCTGCGGGCGCGCATTGAGCGCAGGGAACGCGCCGACAATGCCGGCTTTGCACTGCGCCAGCACCAGGTCCGGGGCGGCGATGATGAATTGGGGCGCGCCGACCACCGGCAGGCGAAGCTTGTCGAACATCGGCGGCAAAGCCATCATCGTCTCCTGTTGAAACTTAGGGTAGCGCGCGCTCAAAAGCCCGTCGATACGTGCCATAACGTCAAGCGGAGTGGAAATGTCTGAGCCGTTGAACCTGGGTGAGCCGGCCGATGAAGCGGCGTGGCGCGCGCTGGTCGATCAGGGCCTCAAGGGCGCAGGCTGGGAGCGTTTGCTGGGCAGAACCGCCGACGGGGTTGAGATCGCGCCGCTTTATCGCGAGACCGACGCGCCCACCGCCGGCGATCCCGTGGGCTTTCCAGGGCAAGCCCCGTTCGTGCGCGGCGCGCGGGCGGGCGCGTGGACCATCCGCCAAGTTTACGCGCATCCCGACCCGGAGCAAACCAACGCCGAAATATTAGCTGACCTCGCCGGGGGCGTCGGCGGCGTCGAGTTGGCGATCGATCCCGAAGGCGCACACGGCATCGCTATCCGTGAGGCTGGCGATCTGGATCGCGCGCTGGCGCAGGTGATCCTCGAAGCAGCGCCGGTTTCGCTCGACGCCGGCGCGCACGGCGCCTGGGCCGCGCGATTGCTGCGCGAAAAACTCAAAGGCGTCGCCGCGCCTGGCACAGCGTTCAATCTCGATCCGCTCGGCGCGTTTATGCGCGAGGGCGCGCTCTGCGGCGAGGAACACGAGCTGGCGATCGCCTTCGCGAGCGAAACCCAAACCGCGCTGCCGGCGGCGCGCTGCCTGCGCATCGACGCCCGCATCGTTCACGAGGCGGGCGGCGGCGAAGCCCAGGAGATTGCTTCTGCGCTCTGCGCCGGTATCCATTATCTGCGCGCGCTGAACAATGCAGGCATGGACGTCGCCGCCGCTTCGCGCACGCTCGCGTTCGCGGTTTCCGTCGGTCCGGATTTATTGATCGAGACCGCCAAGCTGCGGGCGCTGCGCTTGTGCTGGGCGCGCTGCCTCGAAGCCTGCGGCGCCGACGCTGAGGCGCGCGCCGCCTATCTACACGCTTTCACATCACGGCGCGCAATGACGCGCTATGACGCGCACACCAACATCCTGCGCATCACGACCTGCGCCTTCGCCGCAGCCATTGGCGGCGCCGATGCGATCACAACCTACCCTTTCACGGATGCGCTGGGGCTGCCGACGCCGTTCGCGCGCCGGGTGGCGCGCAACACCCAGCACGTGCTTCTGGAGGAGTGCCGGCTGGCGCACGTCGCCGATCCCGCAGGCGGGGCCTGGTTCGTCGAGAAGCTGACGCAGCAGGTTGCGGCAAAGGCCTGGGAAATCATGCAGGCGATCGAGTCGCAAGGCGGCATCGTCGCGGCGCTCAACGCCGGCTGGCTGCAGGCGCGAATCGGCGAAACGCGCACGGCGCGCAAGGCCGCGTTCGCGCGTCGCAAGGAGACCATCACCGGCGTGAGCGACTTTCCGCTGCTGGGCGCAGTGGCCCCCGAGGTCGTGCATGTAAGCCAACGCGCAGCCGCCGGCGAAGCTGCAACCGATGCCGCGTTCGCGCCCATCCGTTGGGCGGCGCCGTTCGAGGCGCTGCGCCACCGCGGCGAAGCCAAGGGCGCGCGCATCTTTTTCGCCAATCTTGGCGCGCTGTTGGCATTCGGACCGCGGGCGCAATTCGCGCGCAACCTGTTCGCCGCGGGCGGCGTCGACAGCATCGGCCCCGAAACCGCTTACGACAGCACTGACGCGTTGAGCACGGCATTCGCCGCCTCGGGCGCACGCGTCGCGGTTATCGCCGGCGCGGACGCCGCCTACGCCGAGCAGGCCGCGAACGCAGCACGTGCTTTGAAAGCCGCAGGCGCAACATGGGTTGTGCTTGCCGGTAAGCCCGGCGACCGCGAAGCAGCTTGGCGCGACGCGGGCGTCGACCAGTTCGTATTCACCGGCCAGGACGTGTTGGCCGCACTCGAGACGCTGCACGCAGCGCTGGGGGTGACGTGATGCGCGGTGTGCAACACAAGCCGGCGCCAATCGGGACGCCCCGATGAGCCGGCGGATGGCACTGTTCGCAGCGCTGCTCAGCGCGCTTGCGTGTGGGGTCGCCATCGCCGGCGGCTGGTGGAATCCGTGGGCGGCGCGCTACGTACAAGGCGTTGACGTGTCCCATCATCAGGGCGCGATCGACTGGCGCGCGCTCGCGGCGGACAATGTCGCCTTCGCCTACATCAAGGCGACCGAAGGCGCGACCCACGTGGACACGCGCTTTGCCTTCAATTGGGAGCAAGCGGGCGCAGAAGGGCTCTATCGCGGCGCCTATCATTTCTTCACGCTTTGTCAGCCCGGCGCGCGGCAGGCGGCAAATTTCATCGCAATTGTACCAGTCACGCCCGGCGCAATGCCGCACGCGCTCGACATGGAACACATGGGACCGTGCCGCGAGGGACCGACGATGACCGACGTCGTGGGAGAGATGCGCGAGTGGCTCGATTCCGTCGAAGCACATTATGGCGCCCGCCCGCTCATCTACACTACGCGCGAATTCCATGACGCTTATCTCCGCGATGTGGAGGGCGAGCGCTTCTGGATCCGCTCGCTCGGGGTCGCGCCCCGCTTCCGCCAACACGAGTGGGTGCTCTGGCAGCATCACAACAAGGCCCGCCGCCGCGGCGTCAGCGGAGCGGTTGATCTTAACGCGTTTCGCGGCGACGCAGATGCGCTGGCGCGCTTTGCGGGTCGTGAAGCATGATCGCGACGATGTCGGCCCCCTTACCCCGCGCCCCGGTGCAACAGCCATGACCCTCCCCGACTTCTCCACGCTCCCGCTCGACACCGATATCGCCAAAGGCGCGCCTCCCAGCGGCGACGACTGGCTCACGCCAGAAGGCATTGCAGTGAAGCGCGCGTACACCAGCGCCGATCGCGCCGGGCTCGACTTCGTCGACGGTTTTCCTGGTCTGGCCCCATTCGGGCGCGGGCCCTATCCCACCATGTACGTGCAGCAGCCCTGGACCATCCGCCAGTACGCGGGCTTCTCTACGGCCGAAGATTCCAACGCCTTCTACCGCCGCAATCTCGCCGCCGGCCAGAAGGGCCTCTCCGTCGCCTTCGATCTCGCTACCCATCGCGGCTATGACATCGATCATCCGAGCCTGTTCGGCGATGTCGGCTTGGCGGGCGTCGCC
>CAZNTI010000271.1:0-3576 GCA_964575885.1 uncultured Terricaulis sp. | reverse complement strand
GGTCGATGCGCTGTCGATGCTGGTGCACCGCGCCCGCGCCGAGGGGCGCGGCCGCGCCATGGTGGAAAAGCTCAAGGAGCTCATTCCACAACACATGTTCAAAATTCCGATCCAGGCCGCCATCGGCGGGCGCATTATTGCGCGCGAAACGCTTTCGGCGCTGCGCAAGGACGTGACCGCCAAATGCTATGGCGGCGACGCTTCGCGCAAACGCAAGCTTCTGGACAAGCAAAAGGCCGGCAAGAAGAAGATGCGCCAGTTCGGCAAGGTCGACATCCCGCAGGAAGCCTTCATCGCGGCGCTGAAGATGGATGGGGATTAGGGCGGGGCTTCCCGGTGCAGCTAATGACTCAGCAGTCTAGGCGACTCTGAGAGGCCTCACCCATAACCCAGGCGCCCCGGCATCGAGCCGGCGAGAGCCTCGAAGCGGGCCAATTCAGCCTCGCTGATCTCTTTGCGCCAGCGTTCGGAATCGTTGAACAGCGCGCGATTGATCTGCTCGTTGCGGCGCGCCTCGTGCGCCTTTTGCCGCCCGCGGCGGCTGAGATACCAATCCTTTTGGCTCCGTTCGGGGTGCAACATTGCGTCTTCGAAGTCGAGTTCGAGAAAGCCGCAAATGCGCCGCATCTCCGCTTCTGGGGCGGCCACCAGCTGTTCATAGCGGACCGGCAAAAGCCGGGCGCTGCTTGCAAGCGCAAGCCAAGCCTCGTTGTCAGCGGTCCAGCGGCGCACGCCTTCGTCGAAATCGCCGGTGCGGCGCTTGATCGAAAGCGCCACGTCGCGCCCGTCGCGCACCATGCACAGGAAGCGTGCGTTGGGCGAAAGACGCTGCATGTCGGCGATGTGGTGGACGTGCTTGGGCGTCTTTTCAGCCCAGGTGCGTTTGCCGTCCGCCCAGGCTCGCAGGTAGAAGCCGGCGATCGCCATGCGCCGCAGCCGCCGGCGCAGGAAATTGGTCTCGCCCGGCACCGCGAAGACGCGGCTGTGCTCGCCCAGCATGGCGAGCATGATGCTGGTGCCGCTGTGACCGCAGCCGACGACGAGAATAGGGCCAGGCAGCATTGGGTAGGACTACTCCGGAATTCGGCCTGGGGGAACGCTTGGTAAGGATGGCTGCAGGCGCTAAATCACTGCAATGAACGATTCACAAGTGCTCGATGAGTTCCGCGCCGCCGGCGCCCTGTTAGAGGGGCATTTCATTCTCTCCTCCGGGCTGCACTCGCCAGTTTTTTTTCAAAAGAACATCGTCTTCATGGAGCCGGCCCGCACCGAGCGGCTGTGTCGGGCGCTGGCCGATAAGGCAGCGGCGGCGTTCGGCCGGATCGACGTGGTGGTGTCGCCGGCGGTGGGGGCGATCATCCCGGGCTACGAGACGGCGCGTCATCTGGGGGCGAGCGCGATGTTCGTGGAACGCGAGGCGGGCCGGTTCCACCTCCGGCGCGGCTTCGCTATCGCCGCCGGGGCGCGCGTGCTGATGGTGGAGGACGTGATCACCACCGGGTTGTCGTCGCGCGAGTGCCTCGATGCCATCCGCGGCGAGCCGGGCCAGATCGTGGGCGCGGCCTGCATCATCGACCGCTCCGGCGGGCACGCCGATATCGGCGTGACGCTGGTGTCGTTGGCGCAGGTGAGCGCGCCCTCCTATCCACCCGACGCGCTGCCGCCGGAACTGGCGGCGCTGCCGGCGGTGAAGCCCGGCTCGCGGGGCTTGAACGCATGAGCGGGGCGCGCGTGAGGCTGGGCGTCAACATCGATCATGTAGCCACCATCCGCAACGCACGCGGCGGCGCGCTTCCCGATCCGCTGCGGGCGGCCCAATGCGCGCTCGACGCCGGCGCGGACGGCATCACCGCGCACCTGCGCGAGGATCGACGCCATATTGTGGACGCCGACATCGAGGCGCTCGCGGCGATGCTGCGCACGCGTGGCCGCCCGCTGAACCTGGAAATGGCGGTCACCGAGGAGATGCGTGCGATCGCACTCCGGCATCGCCCGCACGCGGTCTGCCTCGTGCCCGAGCGGCGTGCCGAGCGCACCACCGAGGGCGGGCTCGACGTGGCGGCGAACCGCGACGCGATCGCGCCGTTGGCGGCTGAGCTGAGCGCGGCGGGCTGCCGGGTGTCGCTGTTCGTGGGCGCTGATGCACGCCAGATTGAAGCGGCCAAGAGCGTCGGCGCGGCGGTGGTGGAACTGCACACCGGCGCCTATTGCGACGCCGTGCGCGAGGGTGACGGGCCCGTCGCGGCCGCCCAGCTTGAAGCGCTAACGCGAGGGGCCGGACTTGCTGCGTCGCTGGGGCTCGAAGTGCACGCCGGGCATGGGATCGACTATCGAACCGTGGCGCCCGTCGCCGCGATCGCGCCAGTGGTGGAACTCAACATTGGCCACTTTCTGATCGGCGAGGCGGTGTTTGTGGGGCTCGGCCCCGCGATCGCCGAAATGCGGCGGCGCATCGACGCCGCCCGCCCCGGCGCCTAGGTTGCGGCAATGATCTTGGGTATTGGCTCCGACATTATCGACATTCGTCGCATCGAAGCGACGCTTGCCCGATTTGGCGACCGCTTCACCCACCGTATCTACACCGACTTGGAGCGCGCCCGCGCCGAGCGGCGTCCGCTGGAGCGGGCGGCGACCTTCGCGAAGCGCTTCGCGGCAAAGGAGGCGTGCTCGAAGGCGCTAGGTACGGGATTGAAAAAAGGCGTTTTTTGGCGTGACATGGGGGTCGCTAACCTGGCCAGCGGCCAGCCTACAATGGTGCTGACCAACGGCGCCCTTCGTCGCCTCAACGCAATCACGCCGCCCGGCCGCAGCGCTTACATCCATGTCACTTTAACCGATGATTTCCCCCTAGCTGTCGGCTACGTCATCATTTCGGCAGAGTTGAACGGGATTGACCCCGGGGCCGGGCAATGACCTTGTCCGGCGCCGGTCAGAAAGGGTTTGTCCGCTTCGGGGCGGTAAGGTTGAATGAGGACGCCGGAACTGCGGCTGGTCGCCCCAGCGCGTAACGGGTCGAGAGCGAGAAACGCATGAGTATGTCGACCACGGGGGCTTCTTCACCGGCCATGAGCGTATTTTGGGACAACGTTAAGACCATCCTCTACGCGCTGGCGCTGGCCATGGTGCTGCGCTTCACGATCGCGCAGCCCTTCCGTATTCCGTCGGGGTCGATGCAGCCTACGCTCGAGATTGGCGACTATATCGTCGTAACCAAGTGGTCGTACGGTTACGGCCGCTTCTCGTTCGCGCCGCTTGAGGGACTGCTGCCGCAAGGGCGCCTTTTCGGCAGTGAGCCCGAGCGCGGCGACGTCATAGTATTCCGCCCGGTGCCCGAGCCCGAGCGCGATTTCATCAAGCGCCTCATCGGCATGCCGGGCGACCGCATTCAAATGATCGACGGCGTGCTGCACATCAACGGCCAGGCTGTGGAGCGCGAGTCGTTGGGTGAAGTCGCCTTCGAAAACGAGTTCGGCGAGGTCGAGCGCATCCTGGCCTATCGCGAAACGCTGCCGAACCAGGTGAGCTTCACGACCTTCGACCGCGGTGTGACGGAATGGGACAACACCCGCGAGTACG
>CAZNTI010000270.1:0-3592 GCA_964575885.1 uncultured Terricaulis sp. | reverse complement strand
AGCGGCCAGTTCAGCCGCGCCGCGACCTGCTCGATGTGGGTCGATTTGCCGGTGCCGTGATAGCCCTGCACCATGACCCGACGGTTGTGGGCAAAACCCGCAAGGATCGCCAGCGTGGTCTGGGGATCGAAGCGATAGGCTTCGTCGATCTCGGGGACGTATTCTGTGCGGATCTTGAAGGCGGGCGCCTTCATATCGCTCTCGACGCCGAATTCTCGGGCGGAGACCTGGCGGTCCGGCTTCATGGCGAGGAGATCGTCAGCGGTGGTCATTATGCCTCTTGGCGGCGCAGGGTCGACTTAGCGGACCAGCCTATCGCGCCGCAGCAACGGACGAAAGGCGGCGTTTCGACTGCGTTAAACGAGCCCGCCCGCCTTCAGGGTCTGGTAAGCCTTGATCACGCGCTGCAGGCTCTCCTCGGCGCCGCGATCGCCGCCGTTGGAATCCGGGTGCCAGCGCTTCACCAATTCGGCGTAGCGGGCGCGGATTTCCGCGGCCCCGACCCCTTCCTCCAGCGACAAGGCGTCGAAGGCCGCGCGCTGCAGCCGCGTCAGCCGCCGCTGCGGCGACGCCGCCGGGGTGGGCATCGGCCCGTTGCCGAATATGCCGAAGGCGTCGTAGGTCTCCCCCGCGCGGAAACCGCGCATCGCCGCCGAGAAGCGATCCAGGCGGCCGCCGCGGAACGTCCAGGTCGGCCTGTGACCGGTTTCCTCGCGCGCCTGATAATCTGCAAGCTCGGCGTCGCTCATGCCTGCAAAGTAGTTCCACCGCTTGTTGTAATCGGTGACATGATCGCGGCAAAAATGCCAGAACTCGCCGGCGCGATCGCGGGATTTGGGGGCGCGGTGGCTGCCGGCGCGGCCACATCCCACATAATCACAGGGCCGTTGCGACGGCTCGCGCTCGAGGGTTTCCGCGTTTGGCTTTTTGACGCGGATGTCCACAAACTTCGGGCGGTACTCGAATGCATTCGCCATCAATCTCACACTATGGCCCTCAAGGATTAAGCGGACAAGGAATTGACAGACCCGAAAACGCAGCTTTCGCGCGCTTCGCGCATCGAAAAAGCGCTCACTGAGCAATTGGCGCCAATGCTGCTGGACATAGTCGACGAGTCCGGCTTGCACGCCGGCCACGCCGGCGCAGCGCCAGCCGGTGAGACGCACTATACATTGCGCATGGTGGCGCAGGCGTTTGAAGGTCTAAGCCGGGTCGAGCGGCAACGTCTGGTTTACCAATGTCTCCGCGGAGAGTTCGAAACGGGCTTGCACGCGCTCTCGCTCAACCTCAAAACACCGGCGGAAGCGAGCAAGGGCTAGGGGGCGCCATGCTGCGGCGGATTGCGGGCTGGATGCTGGCGGTGCTGATCGGCGCCGCAGTCGGGCTCGGCTCCGCCTGGGCCGCTCTCAGCATTGGACGCGCCAATTTCGTAGAACGCTACGGCGCCTGGACCCATAGCCGAGCCGCAGGTTCGCCCGCCGCCGGACCATACACCCGCGCCATCATCGCGCGTGAGGGCTTGCTTGCCCTCTCGGCGCGCGAAGCGCTCTATTTTACGCTCGTCGCCGACGAAACCGGGCGGCCCCTGGAAGAGGGCTGCATCTACGAACTGCGAGGCCGCGAGCCGGCCGCGCGCTGGTGGTCGATCACTCTCTACGCGGGCGACAACTTCCTCGCCCAGAACACCGATCACGCGCATTCCATCGACGCCTCAGAAGTGAGCGCTGGAGAGGACGGCTCATGGCGCGCCCGGGTCTCGCCGGTGAAGGGCGACGCCGCGCATTGGATCTCCTCGCGCGCCGCGCGGCGCGGCTTCTCGCTCATGCTGCGAGTCTACAATCCCCAGCAAGGCTTCCGCGCCAGCGCTGACACCCTGCCCCAGCTCACCGTGCTGTCCTGCGCAGGCGCATCATGAAGTTCGGTGTGAACCACGTGCGGCTGGCGATCGTCGTCGCGGTGATTGCGCATCTGGCGTTTATCTATGCGGTGCCGAATGTGTTGATGGGGGTTGCGATCGAGCGTTTGAGCGCCGGCGGCTTCAACCGCTGGCGCGTGGCCGACCGTGTCGGCCCCGACGCGCGCACCGTCGTGCGCCCGTCTCCAGACTTTGCCTACGCCGCTTGCCCCTACGACGTGGGCGAAGCTCCGGTGCGGATTCACGTTGCGGCCTGGGAGGCGTATTGGTCGCTTTCTCTCTACGCCGCCAACAGCGACAACTATTACGTCATCGACGACCGCGAAGCCCGCAACGGCGTCGACGTCATTGTCGTACGCAATCCTCGCGACGCCCCCGACGACGCGACCCGCGTCGCCGTCAGCCCGAGCCGACGCGGCATCGCCCTCATACGCCGCCTGGCGCCGACGCGCCCAGAACACGAGCGCGCCGTGCAGGCGGCGCGCTCGGACATTTGCGCCGCACTCAGTTGAAAGCGCTGGCGCTCAGCCTCAACGCCGCGAGCCGCGCAAACAGCAGCGTGACCGCTTTACGGCGCGCCCCGGGCAGCGCCTGCAGCGGCGCTTCGCGCAGTATAGCGCCGCCGAACTGATCAGCGACCACAAGGCCGACGTCCTCAGGCAACAGCGCGCGCGGGAACGCCTCGGTGACCGCGAAGAAAAAGCGATCGCAATAGCCGCGATAGTCTGGCCATTTCTGGTCCGCGGCGAAGTCCTCGACACAAGACTTCGTCTCCACGATCCAGATTTCGCCGGCGCCGGTCAGGCCCATGACGTCGGCGCGGCGACCATTAGCTAGCGGCACCTCCAGGAGCGACGCCATCCCATGATCGTAGAGCACCCTGGTCACGCCACGCGCGAGCGCGGCGGTGATCTCAGGCCGGGTGTGAGGCTCGTCGGCAGCGGGCATTTAGCCAGCATAGACCGCGACCGCGCCCGCAGACACTAGCCCGACGCGGTTGGCCTTCGCCTGACTTGCGCTTACTCCGCCGCGATAGCGGCAGCCTTCACATCGCTCAAGGCGCCGGTGTTCACGCCAAAGTTGATGGTTTGAAGGTATTTGATGCCATCCTCGGCGATGGCGTCGCCCACCATCTCCTCGCCTTCGGCCTTGAATTCCTCGAAATTCACATAGGTGGCGTAGAAGGACGCGGTGCGGTCGGTGATGACGCCTGCATTCCACAACGTCTTCACCAGCACGCGAAAGATGTTGGTGCTTTCCTTCATGTGCTCACGGCGGGCCTCGTCGGTGGCGACCTCCTGAAACCCTTCCATGACCTTTTGCGGATCGAGGCCGAACTCCTCGTAGATCGCGGTCATCTGGTGCGGGGCGACCAGATTGAACAGCAACGTCTGGAAGCAATGCGCCGCCCAATTCTCGACGATTTCGTGCTCTTCCTTTGAAAGCTTCGGGATGGTGCGATCGGCCCAGATCTTTCCGAACTTGTGGTGAAAGGCTTCGTCGGTCATCACCAGCTGCGTCAGCCTCTTGGCCAGCGGATCGTCCCATTCCTTGAAGATCGAAGCGAAGGCGCCCATAGCGAGCCCCTCCACCAGCATCTGCATGCCGATAATCTTCTTGTAGACCTCAGGCGCGTGCACGATCTCCTGCAGCAGGTTGGCAAGCACCGCGCCGCAC
>CAZNTI010000269.1:0-3595 GCA_964575885.1 uncultured Terricaulis sp. | reverse complement strand
GACTTTTCTGATTTTCCGCCCCTTCGCAGCGGCGGCGCTCGCCGCCGCAGCACTGAGCATCAGCGCCGCCAGCGCTCAAAACCAGGGCCAGCGGCAATGGTTCGAGGGCGGGCCGACGCCGCTGCGTTACGAGATCGCCGTGACCCCGGACGCGGAAACCGGACGCTTCGTTGGCGAGGCGGTGATCACCATTGACACCGCCGAACCGCTGGCGGCGGTAACCCTGAACGCTCTCGACCTCGACGTCTCGCGCGCCAGCATTGACAACGCGCCGGCCCGCGCGCGCGTCAACGCAACCGCCCAGACGCTAACGCTCACGCCGCGCCGCACGCTGGCGCCCGGGCGCCACACGCTGCGCATTGCGTATTCGGGGCGCATCTATGACGAGGCCTACGGGCTCTTTCGCGTGGAATACCAGGACGCCGGGCAGAGCAAGCGCGCCCTGGCGACGCAGTTCGAACCTGGCGACGCACGTCGCTTCGCGCCGATGTGGGATCAGCCAAATCGCCGCGCCGTATTTTCGCTCACCGTAACTGCGCCCTCCGAGCAGATGGCGGTGTCGAACATGCCGGTGCAAACCGCCCAGGTGCGCGGCCGGCTCACCCGCACCACCTTCGCTGACACGCCTTCGATGCCGAGCTACCTGCTGTTTCTTGCGGTGGGCGATTTCGAGCGCGTCACACGCGACGTCGACGGCGTCGAACTGGGCGTGGTGGTGCGGCGCGGACAGACCCACCGCACTGCCGAAGCGCTCGAAGCCGCCGCGCAATCGCTGCGCTACTTCACCGAGTACTTCGCCATCCCTTACCCGCTGCCGAAGCTCGACATGATCGGCGTGCCAGGCGCGGGGGGCTTCGGGGCCATGGAGAATTGGGGCGCAATCCTCTATTTCGACCAGTATCTGCTGGTCGACGAAAATTCGAGCGAAGCCGAACGACAAGGCGTGTTTTCGATCGTCGCCCACGAAATCGCCCACCAATGGTTCGGCAATCTCGTGACCATGATGTGGTGGGACGATCTGTGGCTCAACGAGGGCTTCGCCTCGTGGATGGCCGCCAAGGCCACCGAAGCCGTCCATCCGGACTGGAACCCGTGGCTCGCCCAGCTCGCCGACGGACGCGAAACCGCAATGGCGCTCGACGCGCGCGAGGGCACCCACCCGGTGGTGCAGACCGTCAACACCATCGACGAGGCCAATCTCGCGTTCGACACCATCACCTATGAGAAGGGCCTAGCGGTCATCCGCATGCTGGAAGCCTACGTCGGCGAAGAGGATTTCCGTCAGGGCGTGCGCGACTACATCAACGCACATCTCTACGGCAACGCACGCACGGAAGAATTGTGGAGCGCAATACAGGCGGCGTCGGGCCAGCCCGTGCTCGAAATGGCGCGCAGCTTCACCGGCCAGCCGGGCTTTCCCTTGCTCACAGCAGCGCCAGCGCAATGCCATGGCGGCGGCTGCGTGCGCTTGACGCAAAGACGCTTCGCCATGGACGACGCTGCGCGCACCGGCGAGCGCTGGGAGATTCCGCTCGTCGCCCGGCGTCAAGGCGCAGGCGCCGTGCGCCAAGTGATGGCGGCGCAGGCCGACACCACGCTCACGCTGCCGGTCAGCGGCCCTTACATCGTCAATGCCGGCCAATCGGGCTTCTATCGCGTGCTGTACGACCGCGCCAATTTCACCGCGCTGACGCGCAGCTTCGCTGCGCTCGACGACGCCGATCAGCTGGGGCTTTTGCTGGACTATTGGGCCTTCGGGCGTAGCGGAGACGCGCCCTTCACCGACTATCTCGACCTAGCCGACGCGGTTCCCGCTAACGCCGATCCGCTGATCGCATCGGACACGGTCGCCTCGATGTCGGCGCTGGCGGCGTACGCAAAGGAGCGTCCAAGCAGGGGCGCAGTCGAAGCGTACGCCCGCGCCCGGCTGCAGCCCTTCTTCGCGCGCGTCGGCTGGTCGCCGCGCGCCGGCGAATTGGCCAACGATGCGCTGCTGCGCACGCAGTTGATCGCGGCCTTGGCCCAACTGGGAGACGAGGCGGTCATAGCCGAAGTGCGCCGCCGCGCGCAGGCGGGCGATCGCGCAGCGCTTCCGGGCGCCATCCGCAACGCCGTGCTCGCCGCCTACGGGGCCAGCGCCAGCGCGGAGAACTACGCCGATCTGCTGGCGCGCGCCCGCGCTGCGGACGACTTCGTCGAGCAGCGCCGGCTGTGGCTGTGGCTGGCGTCGGCGCGCGACGAAACGCTGGCGCGGCGCACCCTGCAAATGACGCTTGGCGAAGACATCCCGCGCCAGATCCGGACCCAGGTGATCGCGGTCGTAACCGGAGCGCATCCGCGCATGGGTTGGGATTTCTTGGTCGCCAACCGCGCCGAGATCGAGGCATTGCTTGATCCGCTGCAGCGGCTGGAATTTCCCGCCAGCGTCGCGTCGGCCAACGCCGATCCGGCCGTCGCCGAAGAATTGGGTGTTTTCGCGCGCGATTTTCCCGAAGGCGCGCAGGCGACGGTTGCGGCGGCCCAAGCTTCGATCAGGCTGCGGGCGCAGACGATTTCCGAGCGGATGCCGGCGGTGGAGGCTTGGATAGCGCGGCGCAGCGCCGGCCCCTGAGGCCTTGCCGACGCTGTGCGTGGCGATCAATGTGCGCTCATGGACCGCATCACCGCCAACCTGCCGAGCCGCGACCTGAACGCCACCGCTGCGTTCTACGGCGCGCTTGGATTTGGCGTTGGCTTCAAGGATGACGGCTGGATGATCCTCGATCGCGGATCGCTGCAGCTCGAGTTCTTCCCCATGCCCGACCTAAACCCGCTGACCAGTTGCTTCTCTGCGTGTGTGCGGGTCGATGATTTGGATGCGCTCTACGCCGATTTTCTCAAGCTCGGTCTGCCCAGCGACTGCTGGTCGACGCCGCGGCTGACCCCGCCGGAGACCGAGGCGCACGGCTTGCGCATGTTCGCTCTGGTGGATCTCGATGGCAGCCTGCTGCGCTGCATCCAGAACTAGCGTTGCAGGAATTTGGCGAATGCGGCCGCGGCTTCCGGCGACTGCAGGCGCTCGGCGAAAATCTCGCCCTCTTCGCGCATGCGCGCGAGCAGCGCGTCGCGGTCGCGCATGAGGCGTTTGGTGAGCTTGAGCGCCTCCGGCGGCTTCTGCGCCAATGCTTCCGCCGCCGCGCGTGCGCGTGCGCGCACCTCGACCGCGGGCAGCGCCGCATTGGCAAGCCCGAACGCAGCCGCCTCGCGCCCCGACAGCGGCTCGCACAGACCCAGCATGGCGAAGGCGCGCGCATGCCCCAACCTCGCCGGCATAGTGAGGCTCGACGCGTTTTCCGGCACCAGTCCGAGATCCACGAACGGCGTCGTCAGCCGCGCCTCCTCGGCGACGAAAACCAGGTCGCAATGCAGCAGCATGGTGGCGCCAACGCCGACGGCATGGCCCTGCACCGCCGCAACCAGCGGCTTATCGGCAGAGATCAGCTCTTCCAGAAACCGGGCGACATGACGCGGGCCCTCGAAGCCGCCGCTCGCTTGCGCGGCAAAATCCTTGTTGTCGTTGCCGGAGGTGAAGAAATCCCCTTCCGCCGCAAACAGC
>CAZNTI010000268.1:0-3597 GCA_964575885.1 uncultured Terricaulis sp. | reverse complement strand
TGCGCATGCTGGACTGAGCGCTGCAACCGCCTGCATCGCGTGTGACCGCGGGCACAATATTGTATTTGACAAACCCAGTCCCAATCCATAGATTGAGACCATGTCGAAATCAGTCCTTGGCGCCGCCCATTTCCACGATGAAGCCTCTGCCTTCACCTACCTGGAAGGCAAGCTGTGGCCACAAGGCCCGATCTGCCCGAAGTGCGGCGGCGAAGGCTATCCGCTGACTGGCGTGAAGGACAAAAAGGGCCGCGAGCGCCTTGGCCTGAAGAAGTGCCGCGCGTGCCGCGCTCAATTCACGCTGCGGATCGGCACCATTTTCGAGGACAGCCACGCGCCGCTGCACATCTGGTTGCAAGCGATCGCGCTCATGGCCGCGTCGAAGAAAGGCATTAGCTCAAACCAGCTTTCGCGCGTGCTTGGCGTGCAATTGAAAACGGCTTGGCACATGAGCCACCGCATCCGCATGGCGATGGCGCCGAGCGGCGCGCTTCCGCCGATGGGCGGCGCTGGCCGGGTCGTGGAAGCGGACGAGACCTATTTCGGCAAGTCCGAACTGCAAACCGACGTTCGCCTTGACGGCCAGCCGATGAAGCGCCGCAAGTCGAGCCACCGCAATCGCCGCGCCGTTGTCGCGCTGGTCGAGCGTGGCGGATCGGCGCGCACGTTCCACGTTGACGATGCGAACATCGCCACCGTGCAGAAGATCATCCGCGAGAACGTTGACCGCCAATCGCACCTGCAAACGGATGCGAGCCCGCTTTATACGTCAGTCGGCAAAGAGTTTGCGGACCATGACTCCGTGCGTCACACGATGGGCGAGTACGTGAAGTATCGCGACGGCGAAGCGATCCACAACAACAGCGCCGAGAACTACTTTTCGGTTTCCAAGCGGCATGAAGGGCGTGTATCAGCATTGCTCCGAGAAGCACCTGCACCGCTACCTTGCGGAGTTCGACTATCGTTACAACACGCGCACTAAGCTTGGCTGGAATGACGAGCAACGGGCAGACACGCTGATTACGCAGGTGGTCGGTAAGCGTCTGACCTATCGAACAGCTGACCGGCCCGCCCAGTGAGCGCCAGCGCTTCGCGCGTTGGCTGCGCAGCGTTAGGGGCGATCTGGCGCGCCTGAGAAAGCGCATGGCGCAACGGGGCGAAGCGGACTAGCTTCGCCTCCATGGCCGCGAAGAAACCACCCAAGAAGGGTGAGAAACCTCAGAAACAACGCTTCATCGAAGCTGCAAAAGCGGCTGGCGTTGATAGTGACGCGTTTGAGCTCGCGATGGATAAGCTCGCGCCGCCAAAGAAACCTCAGACCAAACCGGCTAGCTGACGCATAAAGGTCTTAGTTGCCTCGAAGACTTCGCGCGCCTGCTCGGTGGTGTAGGTCTGCTTTGGGTGCATCGTCTGGTTACGCCACGCCTCCTTGACGTGGTAGAGGTTTGAGTGCGCCTCCGACCACGCCGTGCGATCCTTGCCCTTCGGCATGACCTCGATTTTCTTGTGAAGGTCGCTCAACAGCACGCCCCATACGCGATCAGTGTTCGAAATGGACAACTTTGAACACAGCGCGCCTACTGCCGTTTCCAAGGCGCGCATCAAATGAAAGACGCTCGCAGTTGGCTGCTCCAACGCAATGCACTTGGCAGCATTTTCCAAATCGTCGCTAGACGCGGAGAATTTCGCCGCAACTTCCTCGCCAAACGGCTGCTTCAAGCCGTAGTAGCGAAATAGGTCTTCACGCAGCACGAAGAATATCCGCGTTTGCAACTCTGCCTGCATGGTGCAGCGAAATTGAGACAATGACTCTTGCAGTTCCTTTCCGGTCGTTGCGGACCGCACATTTTCAAGCATCCGCGTGGTGACCGGCAAGTTCAGGTCTTCGACGATCACGCCGATCTTTTCGGCAAACGTCTTGGCTAGGTCACCCATATCGCTTTGACCGTGGCCGCCGACTTTTTCGGCAAAGGTCCGCATCAGATCTTGAAACTGAATCAGAATGCCAGGGTTAATCCGCTCCATGATTTCCCACGCGCTCCAAACCTTACCCGGCTCGGGCCATTTAGCTGCGCGGGATGGCGCTTCCTCGCTGTCAAACATCAGTGTGACTCCGGGTCAGAATCACACTCGGCCTTGACCCAATGGTAGCGTTGGGTTTGCCAAGTGCAATATTGTGACCGCGGGCACAGACAAAGCGGCCCGACGGCTCCATGCGGTGCGCTGGAGGAAGGAAAATGTCGCTATCGTTTCGGAGCGGCGCTCAATGAGCGCCCGCTTTCTGCTTGCGCAGATCTCGGACCTGCACGTTCGCGCCGATGACGGCGGCGCCGCGGTCGGGCAAGTTCAGCGCGCGCTTGCGCAGGCAAAGCAATACGGTGTTGATGCGATTTTGCTGACCGGCGATCTCGTCAACAGCGAGGCGGCCGACGAATACAAAGCGCTGGCGCAAGCATTGGCCGATCCGCCCGCGCCCTTGTACTTGATGCCCGGCAACCACGACGATCGTGCTTGTATCCGCGACTTGTTTCCTGAACACCAATACCTGCCGCGCGCTGGCGTGCTCTCGTATGTGATCGAGCGCTTTCCGGTTCGGATCGTGGTGGTGGATCAGATCGTCCCGGGCGAAACCCACGGCCTGCTGACCGAAGGCCAGGCGCAGTGGCTCGACCGGACCTTGGCCGAACAGCCGACGCGACCAACCTTGGTGGCCCTGCATCATCCCCCGTTTCCCACGCACGATCTGTTGTTTGACACTATCAACCTGCGTGACGCCGACCTGTTCGCGGATGTGATTGCGCGACACCGCCAGGTTGACCGCGTGATTTGCGGTCATCATCATCGCGTCGTGATCGGGCAGGTTGCGCACGCGCCGGTGATTGTGGCGCCATCGACGTCGTGGGCGTACGGTTTGGCGCTGCACGAAGGGCAGGAGATCGCGCCGCACACGCGTGAGCAACCCGGGTGGATGCTGCACATCTGGACTGCGCGCACGGGCTTTGCGAGCCATTTGCTCGGCTTATAGTAGCGTTCTGAGGATCGGGCGCGGATTCGGCGCGGCGCTAGAGCGACTGCGTAACGCCCATAGCGCGCGGCCGGCGGGACCCACGAAGATCCCGCCGAACCGTTCCGCCAGCCCGCAGCCCCCGCCGCGCTGGCCTAGGCAGACAATCGCAATCATCCGTACACGTCAAGCCGAACGTGTTGTACAATTTGTGAAACCCTGGCCTCGTTCTTGAAAAGACACACATTGACCATGGGATTAATTCGTTGCATCTCCACAGCCAGCAAGCGGGGACATCAATTTCCTGAGGTGAGCTAGAATGCCTAATCGCAATCCTGTGCTGGTCTATGGTCCGCGTTTCGCGGACCGCGCCCGGCAATTTTCCGGTCCCATGATCAATGCCATTCGCGAGCGCTGCTTCAATATGATCGAGGGCCTGTTCGGGCTGGACCCCCGCATTGGCGGCTTTGCGCCCTCGCGCCTGACCTTCGAGGAGTACGGCTTCGTCTTCCGGCTTCACCGCAGCGCTCCGCGCGAATGGGTGGTCGAGATCGAGAGCGAACCTGCCGCGCCGCCGCGGCGGCGTCCGCGCC
>CAZNTI010000267.1:0-3609 GCA_964575885.1 uncultured Terricaulis sp. | reverse complement strand
TGCTGCTGGCGGCGCCAGAATTCGTAGGCCCACGGATAGCGAAACGGCTTGTAGCCGATCGAAGGCGTCCTCAAGCCCGGCAGCGCCGATCCGTTTCCACCCGCCATGCGTTTCGTCTCCATGTCGCAACGTTCTCTAGATGTAGGGATTTAGCGGCCGCAAAGCCACCATATCTTGGAGTTCTCTCCGAGTCCGGTTTAAGAAACGTTACCGGCCCGCCAGCTTGGGGCGATTCCAGCGCCAGTGGTAAGCAAGCGCGACAGCGTGAGGGCGGGCCCCTTCAGCGAGGCGCGATCGGCTCGCAGGCGACGCCGTCATTGTCCGCGTCAAGGTGGGGCGCGTAGCCCGGCTCGCCGCGGCGGATTGAGTTGAAGCCCGCCGCCCGGGCGTCGGTGCAGGTGTTGAAGAAGCGGCGCGGCGCGCCCGCCTGCGCCGAAGCCGGCGGCGCCGCCATCGGCGTCGGCCCGCCAAAGCTGGCGGCCAGCGCTTCGATCATGAAGAACGCGCATGCGCCTGCGGCGCCGCCAGCGGCGACGAGGCCGCCCCAACGGGCGAAGGCGCGGAGGCGGCGGGTGTCTTGAAGTTGACGGCGCAGCGGGGTCATGACCGCGCCGCTGCAAGAGCCATGACAAGGTTGTGGCCCGCTAATATCAATACTACGAAAAAACCGTCCCGCTTCGGGTCGGCGCTTCAACGCCGCATGGTCACCGTTACGCCGGTGAAGCTTTGGTCCTGATTGTAGGTCTGATTGCCGACCCGGGTGGACTCAGAGCGCTCGACATAGGCCACGGAGGCCTGCACGCCGTTGTTCTCGTAAGTGACGCCGGCGGCGAGATCGCCGATCTCGACTTGATCCTGCACCGCCAGCGATCCGCCGCGGCCGCCGAATTCTGAGCGTGTGCCCGGCTGCCAAGTGAGCGCCTCATTGTCCGAGGCGACGAAGACGTAAGTTGAAGCGCCGTCGCTGCTGTTGCGCTCGTTCACCAGACCGCGGCCGATGCGCAGCTCCGAACCGGAGCCGCGTTGATCCACGTCGCCGTTGGCGTTGGCCCCTAGCGAGGCGCGCTGCGAAATCGAAACGTCCACGGGTGCGTGAGCGCCTCCCGCCGCAAGCTCCAGCTGCAGGCGCTGGGGTTCGGGGCCGCTTTCCATCACCGGCCCGACAGCGTGGTTAAAGCGCGGGCGCAGTCCGTCGTCGGCGGAGAATTGCAGAGCAGGGGCGCTTGGACCACTGAGACTGGCGGAGGGGTCGGTAAAGTTGACGGCGCTGTCGCCGGCCTGCTGGGCGCTGGCCAGCGACCCGGCGAAAAGCGCCGCAATAGCCGTTCCGATAATGAGGCTCGAGCAGATCGACTTCGCTCTGGCCATACTGGTTGCCCCGTTCCGCACGCTAGGTTTGAGTCGGCAATGCATAACAGCTGCCACAAGTTCCCTTGGCGGGTAAGGCCATCGACCCGGATACTCCCCGCATTCTCGCTCCATTTCCGGGCCGCGCCTAGTGGCGCATGGTGAATGTCACCCCGGTGAAGGATTCGTCCTGTGAGACGGTGCGCGAGCCGGTGCGGGCGCTGACCTTGCGCTCGACGTAAGCGAACGAGGCTTGCCAGCCGTTCGATTCATAGGTCACGCCAGCCTGCATATCCCCGATTTCGACCCGGTCCTGGAGCGAGAAAGAACTGCCGGCGCCGCCGAACTCCGTGCGCGCGCCCGGCCGCCAGACCAAGGCTTCGTCATCGGAGGCGGCGAACACGTACCAGGCCGGCGCTCCCAGGCGGTCGTTCCGGCGCAAGCCGCGCCCCAAGCGCAGTTCCGAGCCGCTGCTCTCACGCTCGATGTCGCCCTGATTGTTGTAGCCGACGCCGCCGCGCTGCGCGAACGAAACCCCGAAGTCTCCCGGCGTGCTCGCCACGACGGCGACTTCGTAGCGATCGTAATTGTCATGATCGCGCCGCGCACCACCGCTTGGCGCAAAGGCGGAGAAACGTTGCTGCTCGCCTGCCCCGAAGCGCAGTTCGATCGTATCGGAGTCTGTTGAGTCGAATGGATCGGTCGGGTCGACGAAGCTGATATCGCCCGCCGCGATAACCTGAGATCCCGGAGCTGCCGCATCTTCGGCGGTCGCCATCGTCGCTACGAGACTTATAACCCCTACCAAACCAACGACCACGAGCTTCTTTGACAGCATCGCGATCTCCTCCCATTGGCTTGAGCATGCTGTAAGCATGGTTAATCAAGTCTTGACGATTTGCTTGCGTCCGTACAGCCGCAAAATACCGCTTACTGCGTCTGCCGCGGGGAGAACTACGCGCGGGCCAGGACGCGTTGCATGATCACCACGTCGAGAAGGCGGCCGAATTTCTCGCCTGCTTCGCGAAGCGTGCCGGCGTGATCAAAGCCGAGTTTGCGGTGCAGCGCGATCGATGCGGCGTTGGCGCTGTCGCCGATAAAAGCCAGCGCCTGGCGCGCGCCGTCCTGCTTCAGCGCCTGCAGC
The DNA here is from genome assembly GCA_964575885.1 of uncultured Terricaulis sp. Taxonomy (GTDB): domain Bacteria; phylum Pseudomonadota; class Alphaproteobacteria; order Caulobacterales; family Aquidulcibacteraceae; genus Vitreimonas. The sequence continues at coordinate 1,118 of CAZNTI010000267.1, read as the reverse complement.
ACTGCGCTCAAGGTCAAAGCGCCTGCCCCGCAGCGCATGGTGGTGGGGCCGACATAGACCGACACCTCGAAGGTGCGTTTGTAGCCGGCGCGGTCGCGGTACTGGGTCGCGTAAGCGAAGCCGATGACCCGGCTCGGATCGGCGCGTGGGGCGGCGACCAGATAGGGCCAGCCGGCCCCGACCACGTGGCTCCAGCGCTGCGTCATCACCTCGACGCCAGGCGGCTCAAGTTCGAAGGTCCCCGTGCCGGTCAGGACGTGGTGCGCATAGATCAGCTGCACGAACTCGAGATCCTGCTGGAAGCAGGGCCTCACGATCAGGTCGAGCTTGGCGGACGCTGTCATCGAAACCAAGCGGTGGCGCGGTTTGGCGGATGCGGTCAAGCGGCCTGCGTTCACGGAGCGCCAACCCGGTTGCGGTAAGATCGCTGCCGGAATGGTGGTTCGGATTGCACAACGCGGCGTTAAAGCCGTGGGCGCTGGCCTGTTGGCTGCGGTGGCGGTGGCGTGCGCGTCGACGCCGGCGCCGCTGACGCGTCCGCCTCCCGGCTTGAGCCAGCCGCCCCCGCCGCGCGGCGTCGACACACCGCCGCGCGTGGTGGACTTCGATGCCCGCCTGCAATGCGTGCCGTTCGCTCGGCGCGCCTCCGGCATCGAGATTTATGGCAACGCCAACACCTGGTGGTCGCAGGCGGCGGGCCGTTACCCGCGTTCGGCGGCGCCTGCGCCTGGCGCGGTCTTCGTGATGCGCGGGTACAACGACCCCGGCCGCGGCCACGTGGCGGTGGTGACCGCCATCGAGTCATCGCGCGTCATCCGCGTGGATCACGCCAATTGGCTGAACGGCGGCGAGGTCAGCGTGGCGGTGCCCGTACTCGACGTTTCGCCCGCCAACGACTGGAGCGAAGTGCGTGTCTGGCACATCCCGGGCGGGCATTGGGGCGGCAGAATTTATCAGGCCGAGGGCTTCATCCACCCGTTCGCGTTGCAGGCGGCGTTGAGCTGACGGCAACGGCGCGGCAACAACGATGAGCGCCAAGACGCTGGATGTTAACTTAGATTACTCCGCCTTTCTCGCCAGGCCGCTGGCCGAGCGCCACGCCATCGCCGACGATATGC
>CAZNTI010000266.1:0-3622 GCA_964575885.1 uncultured Terricaulis sp. | reverse complement strand
CGATGTAGAAGCCGAAGCCAAGCCAGGTCGCCGAGATCGGGTCCATCATCAGCGGTGCGATATAGAAGACGAAAATGGCGGGCAGGAAAAAGCAGGGCAGTGAGATCAGGAAGCCGCGGAACAGCTCCCAGGCGCTGCCGGTATATTCGAGCGGGTCGCCCAGCACCGACACATTCGACCACACCCGCCGCCGCACCAGCGTGCGCGCCCAAAATCGGTAGAGCGTAAGGGTTATGATGGTGAACAGCGCGTTCTTGAGCGTAAGCCCAAGCATGTTGAAGAACTTGCCGGTGTAGCTAAAAGCCTGCGCTGGCGCTGCGTCGACCGTCATGGTTCTCCCCCGCCCGACAGTGTAGCCACGCGTACGACGCCGGTCGAATGTTCATATGACTGCAAAAAAACCACCCACACCGAGCGCGCCGCGCGATCAGGCCCGCGCCGAGGCCTTGAAGCGCAACCTTGCTCGGCGCAAGGCGGCGACCCCGCCCGGCCCCAAAAATCGGGACGAAAAATAACCGCTTAGATGCCTGCGGCGCACGCCTTGCGCGCGCCGCCCGCCACCGTCATAACCCCAAAAGGGGAGCTTACGAAAGACGTCCATGGACCGCATCGTCATCGCGGGCGGCGCCCCCCTCACCGGCGCCATCCCTATCTACGGGGCCAAGAACTCGGCCCTGAAGCTGCAAGCCGCGGCGCTGCTCTCCGCTGAACCGCTGTTGTTGGAGAACATGCCGGATCTGGCCGACACGCGCTTCATGGCGCAGTTGCTGCGCTCGCTCGGCGTCGACGTCACCTGGATGAAGGAAACCCGCACGCTGCGGCTGGCCGCTACCGAGATCACCTCGACCATCGCGCCCTATGACCTGGTGCGGAAGATGCGGGCGACGTTCAACGTGCTGGGCCCGCTGCTGGCGCGGGCCGGGCACGCAACGGTGTCGCTGCCCGGCGGCTGCGCCATCGGCGCGAGGCCGGTCGATCTGCATCTGAAGGCGTTTCAGGCGATGGGCGCCGATATCCACATTGAGCAGGGCTACGTGAAAGCAGCGGCGCTGCGCGGCCTCAAAGGCGCCGAGATCGAGTTCCCGTTCGTCTCGGTCGGCGCCACCGAACACGCCATGCTGGCGGCGGTGTTGGCGCAGGGCGACACCGTTCTGAGGAACGCTGCGCGTGAGCCGGAGATCGTCGATCTGGCCGAGTGCCTCAACGCCATGGGCGCGCGGGTCGAGGGCGCCGGCACGCATGAAATTCGCATTGTCGGCGTCACGTCGCTCAAGGGCGGGCGTCACGCCGTGGTAGCGGACCGGATCGAGGCGGGAACCTATGCGCTCGCGGCGGCGGCTGCCGGCGGCGATGTTATGCTGGCCGGCGCGCGGGGCGAACACCTGGGCGCGCTTATCGAGTTTTTGCGCGCGACGGGCGTGCGTGTGGATGCGGAAGCAGGCGGCATACGCGTGCGTCGCAACGGCGCCCGCGTGCAGCCCGCCGACCTGGAAACGCAGCCCTTCCCGGGCTTTCCCACCGATCTGCAAGCGCAGGCGATGGCGCTGCTGTGCCTTGCCGACGGGCGCTCACGCATCCGCGAGACCATTTTCGAGAACCGCTTCATGCACGCGCCGGAATTGGCGCGGCTGGGCGCGCAGATCGCGGTGCAAGGCAATGAAGCCGTCGTCACCGGCGTCGGGCGCCTGATCGGCGCGCCGGTGATGGCCACCGATTTGCGGGCTTCGGTCAGCCTGGTGGTGGCGGGCCTCGCCGCCGAAGGCGACACCACCGTCAACCGTGTCTATCACTTGGACCGCGGCTTCGAGGGGCTGGAGGCCAAGCTCGCCGGCTGCGGCGCGCAGATCAGACGTGAACAGGGCGACTGACGCAATGGCCGCGGGGCTGAAACTCATAGCCGAGGATGCCGAGGATCTGGCGGTAATCGCTGCGGCGGCGCAAGACGCGCTGCTGCGGGTTGGCGACATCAGCATCGACCGCAAAGCGCGTCGCGTCGCGCTCCTGATCAATCGATTCCGCTGGGAGGGCGCCGCAAACGGGCGCGCCAACGAGCGCGTACGCGCGGCGCTGTCGTTTGAAAGCGTGCTCGGCATGAAGAGCCGCAAACTTCGGACCGATGCGCCGGAAGCGTTGGCGTCGTTGTTGTCGGTGTCGTTTGATCCCGATCCCGAGCCGCCCGGCGGGGCGGTGCGGCTGACGCTGGCGGGTGGTGGCGAGATCGCTTTGCAGGTGGAGTGCCTCGACGTCGTGCTGGTGGATGTCGGCGAGGCGTGGCGGACGCCGCGCCGGCCGGATCATGAAAGCTAGCGCCGACGATGAGCGAGGACCGCAACCGGCTCGTCGACGTGATCCTCGACGAAGCGTCCTTGGCGGCGACGTCCGCCAACGCCGAGCAGGAGCGCCGGGTGGCGCTTTTCGACCTCAGGGAAGCGAACGTGTTTGCGGTGGTGGGGCTCGATCGCGGGCCGTATGTCCTCAGATTGAGTTCCGTCGAAGCGCGTCTCCATTTCGAAGTCGCCACCGAGGCCGGTGAGCCAGCGGCGTCGCACACGCTGCCGCTCTCCATCCTGCGCAAGCTCATCAAGGACTACGCTTTGGTGTGCGAGAGCTATTTCGAGGCTATCCGCAACGCGCCCCCGAGCCGAATTGAAGCGCTTGATATGGGGCGGCGCGGTTTGCACAATGAGGCGGCCGAGGTGCTGCAGCAGGCGCTGGCGCCGCATTTCAGCATCGATGGTGAGACCTCGCGGCGGCTGTTTACGCTGATCTGCGCTTTGCACGTGCGAGGGTAGGCATGTCGGCCGATGCGCCGGCGCCGAGATCGGTGCTGTTTTTGTGCACCCACAACGCCATCCGCTCGCCCATGGCAGCGGCCCTGGTGCGCCGTCGCTTCGGCCCGCTGATGCGTGTCGATAGCGCCGGCGTGCGGCCGGCTGAAGCGGTCGCGGTGCTGGCTGCACTGGTCATGGACGAGGCCGGCGCCGATATCGCGGGCTATCGACCCAAGGGCCTGGACGCCTTCGATCCCGAGGAAACCGAGCCCTTCGACCTGATCGTGTCCTTAAGCCCTGAAGCGCATCACCGGGCCCTCGATCTCATCCCGCAATTGGGGAAAGCCGCTGAATACTGGCCCACCTTCGACCCTTCCTTTGCAGAAGGTTCACGCGAACAAGTGCTTATGGAGCACCGCGGGGTGCGCGACGGGCTGGATAAGCGCATTGCTCAGCGCTTTGCCCGCCCGTCGACGGGCTAAGTGGCAACGCCTATAAGGCTCACCCGAACGTCGATTCATGGAGAGAGAATGTCCAAAGAGGAACTGCTGGAGTTTGCCGGAACGGTGGTTGAGCTTCTGCCCAACGCCACCTTCCGCGTGAAATTGGAGAACGACCACGAGATCATCGCTCACACCGCGGGCAAGATGCGCAAGAACCGTATCCGGGTGCTGGCCGGCGATAAGGTGCTGGTCGAGATGACGCCTTATGATCTGACCAAAGGGCGCATCACGTACAGGTTCAAATGACACAAAATTCGCTCGACCGCGCTATCGTTGTCACCGGCGCCTCCACCGGCATCGGCCGCGCCGCTACCGCCAAAGCCGTGCGCGAAGGCGCGCACGTGTTTG
>CAZNTI010000265.1:0-3627 GCA_964575885.1 uncultured Terricaulis sp. | reverse complement strand
ACCGATGTCGCGACCGCCCGCGGCGCCGGCGCGCCGGTCATCGTGGTGCGCTTCGGCTATAGCGACGTCGGCGCCGAAAGCCTCGGCGCCGACGCGATCATCGATCATTTCAGGGACTTGACCCAGGTCAGCCGCCGCCTGATGGCGGCCCGCGCCTAGGCGGCGCGGCTTACGCGACTTCCATCACGTGGCGCGTGCCGGGGCTGGCCCGCTCCTCAGCCGCCGACCGGCGGGTTGGAAAGCCGTTCACCATGTCGCTGCGCACGTCGGTGCGCGCAGAGCGCATCGCCGCCACGAAACCCGCTTCGATCAGCTTCACGTCGACGGTGAACCCGCGATCGCGCCAATATTCCTCAATCCGCTGCTTCAGACGCCGCGCGCCCTCGGCGTTGCAGAAATCATGATCCATTCCGCTCCACCATTCTCATTGTCGTGGGGTCCGGTTGGGCCAAAAGAAGCCCCGGGACCTCACTCTTGCGCGATACGCTCGCGCACACGTCAGCCCCCTCGCTCCAACCGCAGGCAATCTGGCGGTCAAGCGAGGCGCCGATATGGCGAGGTCGAGACCAAGACGCAATCGCTTCACGAAGTTCTGATCCGGCTCAAACGCGCTTAAGCCCTGACGCCGCCGCGGCACGCACGCCCAGCGGGCGCACGGAACGCCGCCGCGGCCCGCTCACGGGGGCGACTCAAGGCTGCAACCCCTCCTTCGCGCGCAATTCTTTACCTTTTCGCCATCCAAGGTTGCGGTTGAGTTCTGCGAAAATGGCGGCTCTCCGCGCCTGAAACCGGTTCAATTCGATCCGGATGCGTCATCTAGGGGCTTCCCGCCCCTGCCAAACGGAACGCCGCTTCGCATGAAACCCAAGTCACCGTCGCGTCACGAGGCGCTGCGACGGGGCAGTTTCCAGTTTGGGCGGACGAAGTGGCAGGTGTAGCCGGTGGGAATGCGCTCCAGATAATCCTGGTGTTCTGGCTCGGCCTCCCAGAACGGGCCAACCGGATCGACCGTGGTCACGACCTTGCCCGGCCAAAGCCCGGAGGCGTCGACATCGGCGATGGCGTCTTCCGCAACGCGCCGCTGTTCGTCGCTCACGTAAAAAATCGCTGAGCGATAGCTGGGGCCAAGATCGTTGCCTTGTCGATTGAGCGTCGTGGGGTCATGAATCTGGAAAAAGAACTCCAGCAGCTCGCGATACGAAATCCTCTTCGGATCAAAAATGATTTCAACAGCTTCGGCGTGCGAGCCGTGATTGCGGTAGGTGGCGTTGGCGACATCGCCGCCGGAATAGCCCACGCGGCTGCTGATAACCCCCGGCAATTTGCGGACGAGGTCTTGCACCCCCCAGAAGCATCCTCCGGCGAGGACGGCGCGTTCGGTAGACATTGGTTGCTCCCTTCGTCTGCGAACATGGGTTGAGGCCTGAACGCCCGCAACCCGATGCGACGACCACGCTAAACCGCCGGTGACACTCTGATGCAATTGACTTTTTGCAGCGCCTGGGACGTGCGTTGCACCGTTAGCGGCCCAGCCCGGGCAACGCTCGCGCCGGCGCTTCAGCGACGAAAATCTTCGTTAGATGGTGGGCGCGACAGGGATTGAACCTGTGACCCCTCCCGTGTGAAGGGAGTGCTCTCCCGCTGAGCTACGCGCCCGCGCCAGCGTCAACGCCGACGAAGGGCGCGGAACATGATGCCCGCCCAGGCCTGCGTCAAGCCGCGCGGCGCGCCAAGGCTTGACCTGAGCCGTCGGCCCTGCGCTATTGCGAATAGTTCGCAATAGTCGCCGGAGCCCTCCCCTTTGTCCCATCTCTTCAGCCGCCGCGCGTTCGCCCTCGGGGCGGCAGCCGGCGCGCTCGCCGCCTGCACGCCGCGCAGCGACCAGCAGGCATTCGTCAACGTCTATTCCGCGCGCCACTATGACGCCGACCGGCTGCTTTACGCTGCCTTCGAGGAAGCCACCGGCGTTGCGGTGCGAGTGCTGCCGGCCAACGCCGAGCAATTGCTGGAGCGGCTGCGCGCTGAAGGCGAGGCCAGCGAAGCCGACCTCGTGGTCGCCGCCGACGCCGGCAACCTTTGGCGCATCAAGGACGCCGGCTTGCTGCAGAACGTCACCACGCCGGCGCTGGAGCAAGGCGTGCCGGCGCGGCTGCGCGATCCCGAGGGCGCGTACTGGGGCTTCACCAAGCGCGCGCGGGTGATCATTCACCGCAAGGATGCAGTGCTGCCGGCGGAAGCCTCGACCTACGACGCGCTCGCTGCGGAGCGCTTCCGCGGCCAGATCGTGATGCGCTCTTCCACCAACACCTATCAGCTCTCGACGCTGGCTTCGCGCATCGAGCGGCTGGGGCCAGATAACGCGCGCGCCTGGGCGAGCGCGGTGCGCGCCAACTTCGTGCGCGATCCCCAGGGCAGCGACACCGATCAAATCAAAGCTGTCGCCGCCGGCGAAGCGCAGGCCACGGTCGTCAACCACTATTATTTCGTGCGCCTGCTCACCTCCGAAGATCCCGCCGACCGCGAAATCGCCGACAAGGTGGGCCTCGTGTTTCCCGATCAGGCAGGCGCGGGGACCCACGTCAACATTTCGGGCGCGGGCGTCGCCCGCCACGCCAAGCGGCCCGAGCGCGCAACGCAATTGCTCGAATATCTCGTGAGCGACGCCGCACAAACCATGCTCGCACCGCTCAATATCGAGTTTCCGATCAGGCCGCAGATCGCACCGGCGCCGGCGCTGGCGGCGCTCGGCAGCTTCAGAGAGGAAGACATTCCCCTCGATGCGCTGGGACGTCGCCAAGCCGAAGCGGCGCGCATCTTCGAGGAAGTGGGTTGGCGATAGAAACGGCCTTGGCTGCGCGCGCGCGCGCGCCTGATCAGGTGACGATCGCCGCAGCGCTTGCAGCGCTCGCGTGTGCGGCGCCAGCGCTGGCGGTGATCGGCTTTGCGCTGGCGCCTGGCGAGAGCGCGCGCTTCGGCGCCGACCTGGTGCGCGACGGGGCCTTCGGCACGCTGTCGCTGATGCTGGTCGGCGGGGCCGGCGCTGTCGCCTTCGGCGCGGCGGCCGCGTGGCTGGTGAGCCTGTGTCATTTCCCGGGCCGCGACATCTTTGCCTGGCTGCTGGTCGCGCCGCTGGCGGCGCCCTCCTACGTGCTGGCCTACGCCTATGCGAGCTTCAGCTGGGCGGGCGGCCCAAGCCCGATCGCCGTCGAGGGCTTTTGGGGCGCGGCGTTCATCTATGCGATGGGGCTCTATCCTTACGTCTATCTTTCTGCGCGCGCCGCGTTCGTAAGCCAGTCCGCGTGCGCGCTTGAAGCCGCGCGCACATTGGGTGCGAGGCCCGCGGCGCTGTTTTGGCGGGTGGCGCTGCCATTGGCGCGCCCCGCCATCGCCGCCGGCGGCGCGCTGGCGCTGATGGAGATCGCCGCCGATTACGGCGCGGCGCACCATTTCGGTTTGACGACGCTGACCACCGCGATCTTTCGCGCCTGGTACGCGCATGGCGCGCCGCACACGGCGCTGGAAATCTCGGCGCTGCTGTTGGCGGCGGCGTTAGCGTTTCTGATCGTCGAGCGGCGCGCGCGCGGGCGCGCATCCTACGCCGGCGGTTCGGCGCGCTGGCGACCGCTG
>CAZNTI010000264.1:2198-3631 GCA_964575885.1 uncultured Terricaulis sp. | reverse complement strand
GGGTCCAGCAGACGCCGCTGCAGGCAGGCCGCCAGAGCCGCCGGCGTGAACTCGGCCTCGGTGAGAATGTCGGCCGCACCAACCCCTGTCAGCCCTTCGGCATTGGCGGTTTGGTGATCGTCAGCGGCGGCCGCGAAGGGTGTCAAAATCGCGGGCCTGCCCGCCACCTGCAGCTCCGTCACCGATGATGCGCCAGCGCGCGCAATCACCAGATGCGCCCGCGCCAGCCGCGCGCCCATGTCGCTGAAGAACGGCGCTGCTTCGGCGTTGACGCCTGCAGCCGCATAAGCGCGCTTGACCTCAGCCAGCTGTTCTTCGCGCACCTGTTGGACGACATCGAGCCGCGCTTTCAGCTCCCCCGGCAGCGCCGCGATGGCTTCGGGAATGACCTCGCCGAACAGGCGCGCGCCCTGGCTGCCGCCAATCACCAGAAGATTGAGCCGCCCGCCCGCCGGCAGTTCCGGATAGGGCTGTGCGCGCACCGCCAGGATCGGCGCCCGCACCGGGTTGCCGACCACGTGCTTGCGCGCGAGCGCGCGCGCCGGCAGCCGGTCCAGCCGCTCGAACCCGCACGCCACCGCCGCTGCGCTTGTAGCCATCGCGCGGTTGACCCGCCCCAGCACCGCGTTCTGTTCGTGGATCAGGATCGGCGTCCCAGCAGCGCGCGCCGCCATCAGCGCTGGAAACGAGGGATAACCGCCGAAGCCCGCCGCCAGCGCTGGCCCGAGTTCGCGGAAGCGGCGCTTGGCTTCGCTGATACCGCGCAGGATCTTCAGCGCCGCCGGCGCCGCGGTGATCGGATTGAGCGAGATCGACGCCGCCGCCACATCCTCGATGCGCTCGGCGGGAAAGCCGTCGGCGTAGCGTCGCCCGCGCGCGTCGGTCATCAGCACTACACGCCAGTTGCGCCGCGCCATCTCCTCGGCGAACGCAGCCGCGGGAAACAAATGCCCGCCCGTGCCTCCGGCCGCCACCACCACAAGTTTCTTGCTCATGGGCTCAACCGGGTCTGACGGCCGGCGAACAGAAAAGCGCCTGGCCGGTTGCGAAGCAGGGACAGGCAGAAGCCGAACGCCAGCGCCGAGCCGACCATCGACGAACCGCCAAACGAAATGAACGGCAAGGTCATGCCCTTGGCGGGCAGCAAGCTCAAGTTCACCGCGATGTGGATCGCCGCCTGCGCCACCAGCAGCAGCACCAGCCCGGCTGCAGCCAATTGCTCGAACGGCTCGTTGAGCCGGCTCGCCCGCGACAGCCCGCGGAAAGCCAGCGCCCCGAACAGGCCGATGAGCCCGATGGACGCCAGCAGCCCAAACTCCTCCGCCGCCACCGCGAACACGAAGTCGGCGTGCGCGTCCGGCAGCGCGCGCTTGATGACGCCCTCGCCGGGCCCGCGTCCGAAGGCGCCGCCGGCCGCGATCGCATCGAGGGCG
>CAZNTI010000264.1:0-2188 GCA_964575885.1 uncultured Terricaulis sp. | reverse complement strand
GACCTGATAGGCCCCGTCGCCTTCCGGGTTGAGGAACGCATCGACGCGCTCGCGCGCATGAGGATAGAAATTGTAGATCGCCCAGGCGCTCAGCGCCGCCGCGGCGGCGCCGCCGATCACCCAGCGCAGCGCCATGCCCGACAACAGCAGCATCGGCCCCAGGCAAAGCGCCAGCAGCGCCGTCTGGCCGATGTCGGGCTGCGCCAGCAGCGCGCCCGCCGCGAGGCCGAACAGCAGCACCGAGATCCAGCGCCCGGGAAAGCGCGGATTGCGCATGCTCTCGCCCAGCATCCACGCCCACACCACGATCAGCGCCGGTTTCAAGATTTCCGACGGCTGCAGCGAGAACACGCCGAAATCGAACCAACGCTGCGCGCCCTTCACTTCCGGGCCGATCCAGGCCGCCAGCGCGCACAGCGGCAGAAACACCACCGCCAAAAGGGCCCCGGCGCGCCGCACCTGGCGCGGCTCCAGCGCCGCGGCCGCCGCCATCACCACCACGCCGAACGCTGCGTATGCGGCCTGGCGCGCTGCGAAATAGAACGCTTCTTCGATCCGGATGCGCGCGGTTGCCGCCGGGCTTGCCGCCATCGAGAACAGAATGCCGAGCAGGATAAGCGACGCCGCGATGACGATCAGCGTGCGATCATAGCTGCGCACGCGCTCGGCGGCCGCACCCAGGCGTTCGGCGAGTGCTGCGTTCATGCGGCGTCTCCGTTGCGCGAGCCGCCGCGCACCGCGTCGGCCAGCGCCGCGACGTACGTCTTGAACCGGTCGCCGCGATCCTCGTAGCTCTTGAACTGATCGAAGGATGCGCACGCCGGCGACAACAGCACCACTGGATGGGGCTCGCCTGAGCTGCGCGCATCCTCGAACGCGAGCTTCACCGCCGCCTCCAGATGCCCCGCCATCGTCACCGCGACCTTGCCGCGCAGCGCGTCCGACAGATCGCCGGCGCTTTGTCCGATCAGATAGGCGCGCGCGATGCGCGGGTAGAATGCGGCCAGCTCATCGATGCCGCCCTCTTTCGCTACGCCGCCGGCGATCCAATAGACGCGCGGGTAAACCGCCAGCGCCTGCGCCGCCGCATTGGCGTTGGTGGCCTTGGAATCGTTGATGAAGCGCACGCCCTCGATGGTTCCCGCCCGCTCCAGCCGATGCGGCAGACCGGGAAAGGTGGTGAGCGCCTTGGCGATGACGCGCGCATCGACGCCGAACGCGCGCGCCGCCGCGTATGCGGCCGCCGCATTCTGCGCGTTATGCTTGCCAGCCAGCGCGTGCGCCTTGGTGAGATCGGCCGCGACCTGCGCGCGCCCGCTCAGCGCGTCGAGGATCTTGCCGTTCAGCGCGGAAACCCCGCGCCCGAGCGTCTGGCCCGACGAGACCGGCGCCACATGCTGAACGCCGGCGCGCGTCAGCGCCGTGCACACCGCAGCGCTCTGCAGATCGTCGACGCCGATCACCGCCCAATCGGCGGCCCCTTGATTGAGGAAGATGCGTTTCTTGGCCGCCGCGTAGCCGGCCATGTCGCCGTGCCGATCGAGGTGATCGGGCGAGATGTTGAGCCACACCGCCACATTGAGACGGAGCGTTTCTGTGAGATCGAGCTGGTAGGAGCTGAGTTCGAGCACGTAATAGGCGCCGGCGTGCAGCGGCGCGAGGCCCAGCACCGCATCGCCGATATTGCCGCCCAGCCGCACGTCCTTGCCGGCGTCCTGGAGGATGTGCGCGATGAGCGCGGCGGTGGTTGACTTGCCGTTGGTGCCGGTGACGCCGATGAGCTTTGGACGCTGCGCGGCCGGCAGCGCATTCACCGCGCGCGCGAACAATTCCATGTCGCCCATGATCGGCACGCCGGTGGCCAGCGCCAGCGTCACCACGCGATGCGGCTCGGGATGCGTGAGCGGCACGCCCGGCGACAGAATAAGCGCCGCAAATGAGCGCCAGTCGCGGCTGTTGATGTCCGACACCGGCACGCCTTCGGCTTCTGCGTTGGCGCGTGAGATATCGCTGTCGTCCCAGGCGTGCACGCGCGCGCCGCCGGCCGCGAGCGCGCGCGCTGCGGCAAGCCCGGTGCGCGCCAGTCCGAACACCGCTACGTCGCGGCCGGCGAATTCCGTGATCGGGATCATGGAATAAAGAACACGCGGCTTTCTCCGAAGAGGCGCACTGTTGCGCTGCTTCGCAC
>CAZNTI010000263.1:0-3647 GCA_964575885.1 uncultured Terricaulis sp. | reverse complement strand
AATACGCCCATGCCAATTGACATGAGCGCCCAAGCCGCGACGAGCACGCGAAGAATGAGCTTCATGCGCGTAGTCTAGCGGCAAGCCGTGAATGCTCCAGTGACCTTGGTCCCAAGGAGGCAGTCACCATCTGCCGCTGGCGCGATTCCAAGCCCAGAGCGCGTGCGCGGTCAGATGATAGGCGCCGGCGCTGATCCAATTCACCACCGGCAAACGGCACAAGCGCCCGAGCAGGCGGTAAGGCGGCGTCGCTGACCAAGCCAAAGCAACCGCAGGCATGCCGCGCAGGACGCGGCCATCCGGCGTTAGCGCGTGAAGTTTCAGCCGTACTGCATCGAGCGTCACGCCCGCACGGTTGAGGGCGCTTTGATCCGTAGAGACGTCGGTAAAGATGACGCCCGCCTTGGTGGCGATGGCGCGGCGCTCAAGATCGCATGCGCCGGCACGGCAGACCGGGCATATGCCATTGTAGAGAATTTCAATGGGTTGCGTCATGGCGTTGACTATGCGCCGCATATCGCGCGCTTCACATCGGACGCAACGCCACGCCATCTAGGATGGCGGCGGACAGCCCTCCCAATGCATGCGCCGCACGCGCGCCCAGGCGTCTTCGCCGTTGACGGCCACGTCCTGTAGCACGAGCCGAAAATCGTCGTACTCCATATGGTTCGGCTGATCGAAACGCGCTTCCACGATGAAGCCTTGCCGCGCGTCGAGCCAGAGTTGGCCCGTTAGCCCGCCGCTTACCTCGAACCGCAGTGTCTCGCGGCCTAGATGCCGCTCAGCGCCAGCGTAGCGCGCCTCCATGAAACCAAGATTGCGGAACGGGCTCGTCGCTCCTTCTTCTGGCCAAACGAGCGCGACGGCGTAGCGGAAATCCTCGCGTGGCGGCGGGCGGCCGAAGAAGAGACCGTTCAACTCGGAGAGATCGAAGTCGTAGATCAGCCATGGCTCGCCATCGATGGCGACTTCTTGATCGATACCTGCGGGCGGAACGCGCGCATGCAGCCGCCGCGTCGCCGGATCGTAGGTCAGCCACGCAAACGCTTCCTGCGCGCCGTCGCGGCCGATGCGTCCGCCAACGAGTTGGCGCGGCTGGCCGCGCTCGGGATCAAGCTCCGCTGTCACGAATGCCGCATTGGCGCAGCGGCTGACGATCTTGCCGACCTCGAGCCGCGTAGCGTCGGGGCGATAGACGTAAATCCGTTCCGGCAACCCGCCGTCGTGGTTCGAGCGCAGGTAGCTCAGCATGGGCGCTTCCAACGCAGGCGAGGCTGCGCAGGCGCTGAGCAGAACCACGGCGGTGAGGGCAAGGAGCTTCATGGCTGATGAGATGCGCCCGGATCAGGGACGGATGCATCACGGCAGCTTTGCCGCAGCCTCGTCCATGAAGTGGGCTAGCATCACGTCCTTGTCGGTGACGCCGCCGGCGTCGTGGGTGGTAAGAGCGACCTCGACACGGTTATAGACATTAGTCCATTCCGGGTGGTGGTCGTGCCTGTCGGCGTAAAGGGCGACGCGGGTCATGAAGCCGAAGGCGGCGTTGAAATCCCTGAAGCGGAATTCCTTGACGATGGCGTCGCGGCCGGCCGCGGCGCGCCAGCCTTCGAGGCGAGTGAGCGCTGCTTCAGCGCCAATTTTGGCTCCGGTCATGGTGCGTCTCCTGGACCTTATTATAGCGCCGCGGGCGAGCGCCGGGTCCAAAAATGCGCCTGGTTGCAGCGCAGCAACACCTGTCTGACGCAGCGCTCTTGCGGGTTGTGACAAGCCGTTTAAGGTCCGCGCCCAAGCGCGCTTTGGCGCGGGGAGACATTGCATGGCGGGTCGCTTATTCGCGCGAAAACCAGTCGCGAGCGTTCAGCAGGAGTTCCATGGGGGCGAACTGAAGCGGACTTTGGGTCCGTTCAACCTCGTGAGCTTGGGCGTCGGCGGCATTATCGGCGCCGGCATCTTCGTCATGACCGGCAACGCCGCTGCGGTTTACGCCGGCCCGGCGGTGGCGATCTCGTTCGTGATCGCCGGCATCGCCTGCACATTCGCCGCGCTCTGCTACGCCGAGTTGGCCTCGACCATCCCTGTTTCGGGTTCCGCCTATTCCTACGCCTACGTTACAATGGGCGAGGTGTTCGCTTGGGCGATGGGCTGGCTCTTGCTCCTGGAGTACGGGCTTGCGGCATCTACGGTGGCGGCGGGCTGGACGGGGTACGTCGTCAGTTTGGTGAACGATTTCGGGATTATGATCCCGCCGCACCTCGCTGAGTCGACATTCCAGTATCAGGACGGCGCCCTCGTCAATACGGGCCACTTTAACCTGGTCGGCGCGCTTGGCATTCTGGCCGTGACGCTCCTGCTCGTCCTCGGCGTCTCCGAATCCGCCAACGTCAACAACCTTATCGTCGTGATCAAAGTTCTCGTACTGCTGGCGTTTATCGCGATTGGCGTGACCTACGTGAACCCGGCGAATTGGGATCCATTCGTGCCGCCGAACGAGGGTGGCGCACATTTTGGTCCGCAAGGCGTGTTACGCGCGGCTTCGGTCGTGTTCTTCGCCTATGTCGGCTTTGAAGCGGTTTCGACCGCGGCAGGCGAAGCGCGCAATCCGCAGCGGGACTTGCCGATCGGTATTCTGGGTTCGCTCGTCATCTGCACCGTGATCTATATGGCCGTCGCCATGGTGATGACGGGCGTGGTGCCGTTCCGCGAGCTCGGCGTGCCTGCGCCGATCGCCGTCGCTATCGACCGCATGAATCCGGAATGGGCGATCATTCCGTGGGGCACGAGCCCAACGGGGACGCTCAACCTGCTCTCGCTGCTGATCAAGATCGGCGCGTTCGCGGGCCTGACCTCGGTCATGCTGGTTCTGATCTATGCGCAAACGCGCGTGTTCTACCAAATGGCCAAGGACGGTCTGATCCCGGGCCTGTTCAGCAACATCCACAAGACGTTCAAGACCCCGGCTGTGGGCACGCTGCTGCTTGGCAGCGCAATCGCCATCGCCGCAGCTTTGCTGCCGCTCGGCGTGCTGGGTGACCTTGTGAGCCTCGGCACCGCGCTCGCATTCGCGATTGTCTGCATCAGCGTCATGTACATGCGCAGTGCTCACCCGGAGATCGCGCGTCCGTTCAAAGTGCCATTCTATCCGATTACGCCGATACTCGGCGTCATTGCATGCGTCATCTTCATGATGGGCCCGATCCTGATCGGCCTGCTCTCGCAAGCGACAGGCGTTGACTATTGGGCGGTGATCTTTGGCAGCACCGGCACGGTGACACGCGAGTATCTGCCGACGATCCTGCTGGTGTCCTACGTCGTGATCGGCGCGCTCGTGTACGCCTTCTACGGCTTCCGCAACTCGAAGCTGACGCACGGCGGCTCGAACTAGGGTTGCTGACACTGCAAACTGAGAGAGGCGCGGGCTCCGGACCGCGCCTCTTTTCGTTGTGCGGCGTGGGGCGTGATCACTCTATCGATGCGGTGGCTGTGTTGCCCCGGCGTTCGATCACCAGCAGCTCCAGGATCGCGGCCAGGTCGCGGGCGCGCGCGTCATGCAGGAAGCGGCTGAGGACGGCAGTGGTGAGACCGGCAAAGCCCCCGCCCCAGAAGCTTGGGTAGTCGCGCAGCGATGCGGGAATGCCGCCAGGGTCGAT
>CAZNTI010000262.1:0-3654 GCA_964575885.1 uncultured Terricaulis sp. | reverse complement strand
ACGCGCATTCTGCCGCTGGGCGGAGATTTCTATCCGTTCCAGCGCGGGTGAGAGCCGCAGCCGAAAACGGCCAGCGCACGCGCCTCCCCAACGCTAGCAATCGCGCCGGATCAGGAGGGCGCGATGAATTTTCTGCTTCTGCACGGCAGCTGGCACGGGGCGTGGTGTTGGCACAAGATCACGCCGCGCCTTGAGAACGCCGGTCACCAGGTCGCTGCGATCGACCTGCCGGGGCGCGGTCGCGCGCCGGCGCTGCCGGCGCTGGTGAGTTTGCGGCGCATGGTGGATGCTGCAAAGGCGGCGCTAGCGCCGGGCGGCAAGACGACGGTGGTCGTGCATAGCCGCAACGGCATCGTCGCCTCGGCGCTTGCAGAGGCCGCGCCCGCGCGTATCGCGCGCACCATCTATCTGGCCGCCTACATGCTGCCGAGCGGCAAGCGCGTGCGCGACTATCTGCCCGACCGCCACTCGATGATGCCCGGCAATGTGGAGGTAAACCGGGTCGGCTTGTGGGATTGGCTGTCGCCTGCTTGCTACCGCGAGGCGCTTTACGCCGACTGCAGCGAGGCTGACGTCGCGTTGGCGCATGCGCTATTGGTGCGCGAGCCGGTGCGACCGGCGCTGACGCGGCTCCATCTTACTGCCGAACGCTATGGCAGCGTGCCGCGCGCGTATATCCGCCTCACCCAAGACCGCGCGGTGTCGCTGGCGCTTCAGGACCGGGTTGTTGCCGAAGCCGGCGCCGATCGCGCTGAAAGCATCGACGCCAGCCATTCGGCGTACTTCTCGCAGCCCGACGCGCTGGTGCACACCATTCTCAAGCTGGCGTCGCCTTGAGCTAGTTCAGGCTCTCGGGCCGAAGCCGGTAGGCGCCTTCGTCGGTCTCATCGAACAAGAGCTCGATTTGTGGGTGCTCGACCGGGTCGCCGGACTCGTCGGCGATCAGGTTCTGCTCGGACACGTAGGCCACGTAGTGGCTGTCAGAGTTCTCGGCGAACAAGTGGTAGAAGGGCTGATCGCGGCGCGGCCGGATGGGCTCAGGGATGGCGGAGAGCCATTCCTCGGTGTTCGAGAATTCAGGGTCGACATCGAATACGACGCCCCGGAACGGGAACATCTTGTGGCGAACAACCTGACCGATGGAGAATTTTGCTTCGCGCATCCTCTCCTCCATTAACTCCCTTTAGCTCTCCTAATCCTCTCGCCCTGGTAACGTATGGGTCCCCCGGCCCGGCGCCAAGGACCCGCCCGGCGCTACACGATTATGTGTGTTCGAGAGGGCGCCCTTGAGAGGGCTTCAGGCAAGAACCGATCCAAGCCGGGGTTCCGCCGCGGCGGAATTTGCTAAGCTGTCCTGGAATTAGGTTTGTGGCGGGGCCGGCATCGGCCCCGCCGGATCGGAACACCATGACCAGAGCAGGCCGGCCGAACCCGAACGGGGGGCCACGCCCGCGACCGCGACCTCCGGTTTATGCGGCGGTCGATCTCGGGACCAACAATTGCCGCCTGCTGATGGCGGCGCCGGATGGTAACGGCGGCCTGCGGGTAGTCGACGGCTTTTCGCGCATCGTACGGCTTGGCGAGGGTCTGGCGCACACCGGGCGCCTGAGCGAGCGCGCCATGGCGCGCGGCTACCAGGCGCTGGCGTCCTGCGCCGAGCGCATCGAGGCGCGCAGGCCAGCTGCGATCGGGTGCGTGGCGACGCAGGCGTGCCGCGCGGCCGCCAACGGCCAGACCTTCCTCAACCGCGTCGAGCAGGACCTGGGGTTGAAGTTTGATATCATTTCGCCCGAGCAGGAGGCGCGGCTGTCGGTGCTGGGCTGCGCCAGCCTGCTCGACCCCCAGGTCGAGCATACGATGATCGTCGACATCGGCGGCGGCTCAACCGAGCTCTCGTGGGTGACGCCGGCGCTGGTGCTGAAAGGTGGGCTCGACCCGCCGCTGATTTCATGGGGCACAGCGCCCCTGGGCGTCGTCACGCTTGCCGAGGAGCAGCCCGAGCCGGAGCACGGCAAGCAAGTCTGGTATGATGCGCTGGTGCGCCGCCTAGCGGAGCGCATCGCCGCGGTTGGCCAAGCGCAGGCGTTGCGGCCCGCTTTCAGCGGCGGGCGCGCGCACGTCATCGGCACCTCTGGCACGGTGACCAGTCTGGCCGGCGTGCACTTGGGGCTTGCCCGCTACAACCGCGCCCGCGTCGATGGCATCTGGTTCGATGTTGGCGACTGCCGCACCGTGATCCAGCGCCTGCTGCTGCAGTCGCGCGAGGAGCGCGCCGCCAATCCCTGCATCGGGCGCGACCGCGCCGATCTGGTGGTGATGGGGGGCGCCATTCTGGACGCGGTGCTGCGGGTGTGGCCGGCCGAGCGCATCCGGGTCGCCGACCGCGGCCTGCGCGAGGGCGTGCTGATGCGGCTGATGGCGCAAGGCGCGCGACAGTGAGCGAGGACGAAAAGCGCCGCTGGCGCGCCAAGCCGGCAAGCGATGGCGGTGAGCGACAGCTCGTACAGCACGTCAAAAACAAAAAGGCCAAAGAAAGCTCACGCAAATGGATCGAGCGGCAGCTGAACGATCCGTACGTGGCGCGCGCCAGGGCGGAGGGCTATCGCGCGCGCGCTGCTTACAAGCTGCTTGAATTGGATGAGAAGTTCCATCTGCTAAAGCGCGGCGCGCGGGTGATAGATTTGGGCGCCGCCCCCGGCGGGTGGGCGCAAGTCGCGGTCAAGCGCGGTTGTGTGGTGGTGGGCGTCGACCTGCTGGCGATCGAACCGCTCCCGGGCGCAACGTTTCTGCAGATGGATTTGCTGGCCTCGGAAGCGCCCGCCGCGTTGCTCGCAGCGCTTGGCGGCGCGCCCGATCTGGTGCTCTCCGACATGGCCGCCAACACCACCGGTCACGCCCGCACCGATCAGATCCGCACCGGCGCGTTGGCCGATGCAGCCGCGGATTTTGCGCTTGCGCATCTGGCGGCTGGCGGCGCGTTCGTCACCAAGGCGTTCCAGGGCGGGCTCGACATGAGTTTGCTGACCCGGCTGAAGCAGAACTTCGCCAAGGTGAGCCACGCCAAGCCAGCCGCCAGCCGCGCCGAAAGCGCGGAAGTGTATGTGGTGGCGCTGGGGCGCAAGTGAGGGCCTTGCCTGGCGCGCTGCAGCGCCGTTAAGGCTTTCGTCACCCGCGCGTCGCTTAAGTGACGTAATGGTTAACGTGCTGGGGGTCGCATTCGAGCGCAGGCCGGGCGCGGGGTCGAGCCCTGCGCATCAGGCCTTTGCGCTTCTGGAAGCCGAGGGCTGGCAGCCGGAACAGGCCAACCTGCGCTTGATCGTTGCGCCGTGCCGTTGGTGGGGCGTTGCGGAAATGGTCGCCGACGAAGCCGCAGGCGCCGACGCCATCGTTCTGTTCGCTGGGCGCAAGGCGAAGCGGCGCGCGCTGGTCGCGCGGTATGCGCGCAACGAGGCCAAGGCGCACGCCGTCGACAGCGCCGGTCTGCGCTGGCCGGGCGCCGAACTGGCGCCGACCGCGGCCGCCGCGCTTGGCGTCACGCTTTGTCCTTTCCGCATGGCGCGCGCCATGGAGTTGGCCGGGCTGCCAGCCAAGGTCACCGCGGGCCGCGACCGCTACGTCTACAACCATTCCCTGTTCCGGTTGTTGGCGCGGCCA
>CAZNTI010000261.1:0-3658 GCA_964575885.1 uncultured Terricaulis sp. | reverse complement strand
CGACCTCGACAATCTGGCCAAGGCTTTGCTCGACGCGCTCAAGGGCCACGTCTTCTTCGACGACAGCCAGATCGCACGGCTGTTGTGCGAACGCTTGCCCGGCGAGCGCGACCGAATTTTGGTGCGGGCGCGCAGGCGCTAAGCGAAGGCCGACACCGTCACGCGCGGGTCGGCGGGGCCCGGCACCGACACGATCAGGCGCTCGTCGACGCTTTGCACGGCGCCGCTTTCGTCCACCCACGAGCGGTTGACCGCCAGCACCACTTCGTCGCCGCGATCTTCGGCGACGCTCCAGCTGTTGAAGTCGCCGATCTGGAACACGCGCCAACCGCCCTCAGGCGGCGCCCCGAAGCTCGCTATGTAGGTGAGCTGACCGTTGATGGCGGTGTCGCCTTCGGCGATCGAGTAGAGCTTGGCGCCGTGCTCGGCCTCCAGCAGAGCCACCTGCGTGACGGCGGCGGCGGCGTGGTCGTCATCGAGCGGGGCGATCTCCTGCGGGGCCGCGGGCCGCGCGGAGGCCTCGTTCTCCTCGGCGCCAGCGGCGGCGGCGGCGAACGTGGACATGCTCACCGCCCAAGCGCCGGCGATGATAACTTTTCTGAGCATGCGCGCTCCCCTCCAAACCGAACGCGCACCATAGCCGCTTTCACCGCCATCGCAACGGCGGCGCCTGCGCTTTCAGCGCTTCGATGCGGGCGCGCAGCGTGTCGATGAACCCGTGATGCGAGCCGGTCCAGGCGAGCGGCTCGCCGATCACGGCGGTGCAGTTGAAGGGCACGAGCAGTTTGGCGTCCTTCGGCAGCGAGCGGCCGGCCCCTTGCAGATAAACCGGCGTCACCTTCGCCTCCGGGCAGAACTCGGCGAGCCTCGCCACCCCGGTCTTGAAGCGGGTCATTTCCTCGGGCGCGCCGCGCGAGCCTTCAGGAAACACCACCAGGATTTCACCGCGCGTAAGCGCTTCCTTGCAGCCGGCCAGCACGTCCTCGCCAGCGGCTGCGCCGCCGCGCTTGATGGGGATGATGCCGATAATGTTCTTCGAGAACCAGGAGCCGAAGCCGCCCTTGTCGAAATGGTCCGCTGCCGCGACCGGGCGTAGTTTCGGCAGCAGCCGCGAGGGAAACAGGCACAGCAGCACCACGGTGTCGACGTGGCTGTTGTGATTGGCTGCGACGATGGCGGGGCCGTCCTTGGGCAGGTGCTCGCCGCCGATGGCGTCGAGCCCGAACAGCACCCGCGCGATCGGGCGCACGATCAGCATCAGCGCGTAGCGGCGGATGGTTTGCAGCATCAGAAGCGCTCGATGGCGAAATAGGCGAGCAAGTGGAAATAGACTGGGGCGGCGAAGGTAAGGCTGTCGAGCCGGTCGAGCACCCCGCCATGGCCGGGAATGAGCCGCGAGGTGTCCTTCACGCCCAGATCGCGCTTGATCGCGCTCATGGTGATGTCGCCGAAGAAGCCCGACATCGGCACCAGAACGCCCATGATCGCCGCATGCAGGGGCGTAAGCGGCGTGAAGTACGGCGCCAGCAGGTAGAACACTGTGGCGGTGGTGAGCCAGCCGCCGATGGCGCCTTCCCAGGTCTTGTTGGGGCTCACTTTGGGGGTGATCTTGGTGCGCCCGAGCGCCTTGCCCCAGCAATATTGCGCCACGTCGTTCAGTTGCGTGATCAGCAGCAGGAAAAACACCAGCCCGGCGCCGCCGGCCGGCGCTTCGGCGTCGGGCGTGCGCATCAGGAAGGCGATGTAGCCGATATTGTAGACGCACACGACCGTGCCCCAATGCACGATGCCGACGGTCGCAAGATAGCCTTCGGTGCGCCCGATCCAGGCCATAGCTGCGGCCATGATCAGGAACACATAGACCGGCGTGAACACGAGGTAGATCTGGTAACTGTCCACGAACATCGTGTCGGCGAAGATGAGCCCGTAATTGATGAACACCGACAGATACGCCAGCAGCACCACCAGGCGGTCTTCCTTGCGCGTCGGCGCCAGCGTCAGATATTCCTTGAGCGCCAGAAACGAAATCAGCGCAAACAGGATCGCGGTCGCCTGCCAGCCCAGCGCCAGCGCGCCGGCAAGGAGGATGGCCATCACCCACCACGAGCGCATGCGGGGCCCGAGATCGCTCCACTTGCCCGGCTGCAGCTTGGGCAGGATCAAAGCCGCAAGCGTGCCCAGCAACAGCAGAACGAGAACCAGCAGGAAGCCGAGCGTCACCGCCGGATTCACAATGTACACCGACGTTCCAAACAGTTCGACGCCCATGCGCTCCTGTCGCCTTACTCGTGGCGTGCGTCAATGAGCGCGCTTCAATCGTTCCGGCAATGGCTGGCGGGCTCGACGCTCGCGCACGTGGGCTTCGCCTTCCTCGCCATGGGCGGCTGGGCGGTGTTCGCCAATCGCGACCATGCTGCTGGCGAGATGCTGTTGGCCGGTCTCGTGCAGGGGACGATCTCGGCGCTCTTGACGCTCGGCCTCAAGAAGTTTCTGGAATGGTTCAACGCCAGGCTGCGCGGCGCCACGGCGCTGGTGCTGCCGCCGCTGATCACGGCCGCCAGCATTCTCGCGATCCTGGTGAGCGCGCACACGGCTGCGGGCACGCCCGCACTCTGGGCCACCATCGCGGTTCCGTTCAGCGTGTCGACGGCCTATGCCATTCTCTACAATCTGCGGCTCTGGAGGCAGCGCGCGTGAGCGTGAAAGAGGACCATCGCCGCCCGATCTCGCAGCGAGACACCGGCTGGGCCAAAGCGATGACGCGCTGGCTCGCCAAAGCGGGCGTGACGCCGAACCAGATTTCCTATTCGAGCATGGTGTTCGCCGCCGGCGCGGGGGCGTGCTTCTATTTCTGGGCCCTGGCCGAGAACGATCTGCAGCGCGCGCTTTGGCTGTTCGGCGCAGCGCTCGGCTGCCAGCTGCGGCTGCTGGCCAACATGCTGGACGGCATGGTGGCGGTGGAGGCCGGCAAAGGCGGGCCGGACGGGCCAGTGTGGAACGAATTGCCCGACCGCATCGCCGACATCTGCGTGCTGGTGGGGGCAGGCTACGGATTGGCGCATTTAGGGCTGGCCGACGCTTCGCTCGGCTGGGCCGCGGCGGTGGCGGCTGTCATGACCGCCTACGTGCGCGAAGTGGCGCGCAGCGCCGGCGCGCCGGCGGATTTTTCCGGGCCGCTGTCGAAGCCGCGGCGCATGTTCGTGATGACGGTGGCCGCGCTTGCGAGCCTGTTCGAGCCGCTCTGGGGCGGGGGCGGCCAGATCGTCCACGCCGCGCTTTGGATCGTGGCCGTTGGCGCTGCGTTCACGGCGCTCAAACGCGCCGCCACTGCGCTGGCGTTTTTGAACCGGGGCTAAGCAACGCTTACTTCTTCCGGAACGCGTCCAGGCTGACCACCGAGGTTTCGCCAGCCGCCGGCGCGGGCTCGGGCGCATGTTCGCGCGGGGCGGGGGCGCGCACGCCGTCATCGCCGGCGACCATGCGCGCTTCGTCGGGCTGTTGGTGCTCGAACTGAAGGCCGAACTTCACGCTGGGATCGAAGAAGCGGGTGATCGCCGACAGCGGGATAGTGATCGGGTGCGGCTGGCCGGAGAATTTCAGGATCACCCGGAAGCGGTCGGCGTAGACTTCGAGATCCCAGAATTGGTGCTCGAGCACG
>CAZNTI010000260.1:0-3682 GCA_964575885.1 uncultured Terricaulis sp. | reverse complement strand
GTGCTTTCCTTGGCCGTCTCGCTGACCGGGAGGCGGCCGACGCCGCGCACCTGGTGGTGGCGGACGGGGCCTGGGTCTGGCGCTTCGCATCCGCGCCCACCGCGCTCGCGGTGGACGACGCCCAGCTGCGCCGACTGCGTCCGCTGAGGGTGTATGCGCTGAGCGAAGTCGAGGGCGCATACGAGGGCGGCGCCGGCTTTGGGCGGCTGATGCGCGTGAACGGGCCCGACGCGTGGTCGGCCTGGCTTATCGTGATGCGCGCAAACGGCGACTTCGCCGCCGCAAACAGCGCGCTGCTGTCGGCGCTCGCGCCCCACCTCGCGGTCGCCGCCGCCAATTGGATCGAGACCAAACGCCTGAACGAACGCGTGACGATCGCCGACGACTTGCTGCGGCGCGCCGGCATCACCTGGCAGGCGCTGGATGGCGCGCTGGGCGCGGATACGTGGCGGGCCGACACCGAGCACATCGCGGCCAAGGCAAAGCAAACGTTGCGCGACGGCGCTGTGGCGTTTCGCTGCGCCGATAGCCGCGAGGTGCTGGTGGTGGCCGCCGGCGGAGCGCGCACGGTCGCGGTCATGCGTTGCGCCGCCGAGGCGCAGGCGCGCCAAGTTCAGTGCCTCGCGCGCCTGTGGTCACTGGCGCCCAGCGAGGCGCGCTTTGCGGTCACGCTCGCCGAAGGTAAGAATCTCAGCGAAGCCGCGGCCGCGCTCGGGCTCACGCTTGAAACGGCGCGCCATTATTCGAAGCGGCTTTACGCCAAAACCGGGGCTCGCGGCCTGCCTGACCTGATGCGCCTGGTCATCGGCAGCGTCGCCATGCTGGCCTAGCGGCCGTCGCCGCCGCCAGGGATCCCAGGGATCATTGAGGCGCGCTCGGTTCCTGCGGCCACAGCACGCCATCGATGCCATGCAGCACCGAATTGCCGACGGCGACATCCGGGGTGACCAGGTTGGCGCCATTGACGCGCAAGCCATGCTTGCCGTCGATGACGACATCGCCGCCCGCATACATCACCGCCCTGATGCGTTTGCCGTTGAACCGCGCGGACGTCACCTTGCCGGCTGCGAAATGATAGCCGAGCACGGCCCGCAGCAAGCCTTCGTTCTCGCGAAGCAGGCGATCCCTGGCTTCCGGGGAGAACTTTTCAAACGCGGCGTCGGTCGGCGCAAAAATGGTGTAAGGGGCGCCGCTATCGAGCACCTCGCCATAGGGGCTGGCGCGCAACGCGTCGGCGAATGCGGCGAACCCTGCAGCTTCTACTGCATCTTCAATCAGGCTCATTGCCTTTATCTTTCCCACTCTCGGCGACGACGGCTTTCCGCCGCGCCGGAGCGCGCCGTGCCTGGCCTTGCTTTGCGAGGCGCGCCGCCTTGCGCCCCTCCAGTGCAGCGCCGAGCAGCGGCAGCAGGCTTTCAGCCTGCTCCCGCTGCGCCGGCGTACCCGATTGCGCCAAGCGAACCGCGTTCGCGTGCAGGTTCTCGAGTTCTTTGTCGGAAAGATCAGGTATCCGCTGATCGATCACTACTCGACCTTCAAATTGGTCGCGGAATCGCGACCCTGACGATCGCGTTCGAGATCGAACGTCACTTTCTGGCCGTCCGCCAAGCCGGACAGGCCGGCGCGTTCAACCGCAGACACGTGCACAAACACGTCCTTGCCGCCGCCGTCCTGGGCGATGAAGCCGAAGCCTTTTTGAGAATTGAAGAATTTGACAGTACCAGACGCCATTGGCCGTCTCCATGCATGATTGGCCCGCGTGGACCTTCCACGGCGGGCACCGACTTTCGAGGGAAACAGCAAATATCCAGCGCGACAGGCGGGGGATTGAGCGTGACGCGACGAGGATCGATGTGGACTACATAGGCGCGCGTGCGTCCAAAGTCCACTCCTTGAGGAGCATGGGCGCGCGCGTCGCTTGGTTACCGCGGCCCTCTGGCTGCCTTGTCCAAATCGTATGCGACCGATCGTCATCCTCATGGCCGGCGCATCTGCCGCGCCTGAGCATGAGGACGAGTAGCCGCAATGACATTAAAGACATTCCTGACCTCAGCCGTCGCCGCGATCGCCGCCACAGCGGCCTGCCTGACGCCCGTCGCCCGCGCCGAGGAGTTCACGCTCATCATTTATGAACGCGATGCTGAGTTGGCGTCTCGTTCGGACCCCGCCGGCGCACAAGCCTATTGGGACGGCTACAACCGCTTTGCGGCCGCGCTGGCGCAGGCTGGCGTGCTGCGCGGGGGTTCAGCGCTCTCTGAAACAACCTCGCGCACGATCGATGCGCGCGGCGCTCGAGACGACGTGCGGGAAGTGCGCGGCACACGCATCGGCGGGTATTTTGTGATCGACGTGGCCAGCCTCGATGAGGCGGTGCGATGGGCGCGCCAAGCGCCGGGCGCGACGACCGGATCGATTGAGGTCAGGCCCCATCGCGCCAACCCGACCATGACGATGAGCGCCGCCACGCCCCCGATGCCGGCGGCGCGCTAAGTTGCCTGTAAAGACCGAAAACCGCGGGCGCGATCTGTTCGTACCGCGAAACGGACCTGCACAGGTCTCAGGAATTTCCCCACATCGGGCGTCCAAACACGCCGGCCCGGATCGTCAATCTCATGAGCGGCCCGGCATCTGGCCGCAGCACCGACACTAAGGAGCACTCTATGAAGTACGCCATTCTGATTTACGAAACCGAGGAGGATTTCGCAAAGCGCCAGCACCCTGAACACGCAGGCCCGTACTGGGGCGCCTATTCCGCCTATGGCGAGGCGCTCGGCAAAGGCGGCGTCGCGGCGGGCGGCGCAGGCCTCAACTCCCACGCCACGGCGACCACACTGCGCCTGCGCGACGGCAAGCGCCACGTGCAGGATGGCCCCTACGCCTCCACCAAGGAGCAATTGGGAGGCTTCTTCATCGTCGACGTGCCTGACCTCGATACGGCGCTCGATTGGGCGGCCCGCTGCCCGGGCGCGCCGACCGGGGTGATCGAAGTGCGTCCCCTTCTCGAAATGCCAGGTTGATATTGGCTGAGGCGTCGCAACCAGGCGGCGCCTCGGCTGCTTACGCTATGACCGGCACGGTCACATCCTCGCCGCAAGGCATCGGCGCCGCGCTACACAGGGCGCGCGAGTCTTATGGTCGCCTTGTTGCTTACCTGTCCGCGCGATCGCGCGACGTGGCGGCCTCAGAGGACGCGCTGTCCGAGGCGTTCCTGGCGGCGCTTGAATCGTGGCCGCGCACCGGCGTTCCAGAAAATCCCGAAGCATGGCTGCTGACAGCCGCTCGGCGTAAACTCATGGATCGCGCCAAGCACGAGCGCGTGCGCTCTGCTGCAGCGGCCGAGATCTTGCGCGCGATCGATGAAGCCCAGGACGCCGCACACATGGCCGCGACTTTCCCCGATGAGCGCCTCAAGCTCATGTTCATCTGCGCCCACCCCGCCATCGACGAAAGCGCGCGCACCCCGCTCATGCTGCAGACCGTTCTGGGCTTTGACGCCGCAGAGATTGCGTCAGCCTTCCTGGTCGCGCCGGCGACCATGGGCAAGCGCTTGGTGCGCGCGAAAGCCAAGATCAAACAGGCTGGGATATCCTTTGAGACACCGGATCTCGATCAGCTCCCCGCGCGACTCGATGCGGTGCTGGAAGCCATCTATGCCGCGTTTGCAGCGGGCTGGGAGGATGGC
>CAZNTI010000259.1:617-3694 GCA_964575885.1 uncultured Terricaulis sp. | reverse complement strand
CTCTGGAAGCCGGCGCCAACGATTACCTCTCAAAGCCGATCGACGTGCGTGTGCTGAGCGCGCGCGTGAAGGCGCAGCTCGACCGCCGCCAGGCGGTGCTGGAGCTCGACGCCATCCGCAACGACCTCGAACGCACCGTGCGCGAGCGCACCCAGGATCTGGTCGCCGCCAACCAGACCCTGTCGGCGGAAATCTCCGAGCGCGAAGCCGCCGAGGCGCGCGCCCAATCGCTGGCCCGCCACGACCCGCTGACCGGGCTCGCGAACCGGCGCCACTTCATGGAAGAGCTGGAACGCCGGCTGTCGCTGGTGGGCGAAGAGACCACGGCCTTTGCGCTGATGTTCGTCGATCTCGACCGCTTCAAGCCGATCAACGATGTGCACGGCCACGCCATCGGCGATCAATTGCTGCAAGTGATCGCCACCCGGCTCAAGGGCTGCATCCGCGAGGATAGCTTCGCGGCGCGGCTCGGGGGCGACGAATTTGCGGTGCTGCTCGAAGATCCCGCCGGGCGCGAGGGCGTGGCGGCGGCGGGGCGGCGCATCCTCAGCGAATTGTCCGCCCCGATCCTGGTCAATGGGCTGAAGCTCACAGTGGGCGCCTCGATCGGCATCGCGCTGTGCCCGGAGGACGGCCGCGGCGCCGCCGACCTGCTGCAGCGCGGCGACGCGGCCATGCTGCGGGCCAAGGAAGATCGCGGCGCCTTCCAATTCTTCGACTCCAGCATCGACGAAGAGATGAAGTCGAAAGCGGCGCTGGAAACCGATCTGCGCGCCGCGATCCCCAACGGCGACATCGTGCCGTACTTCCAGCCGGTGGTGTGCCTGGATACCGGGGCGCTGAACGGCTACGAAGTGCTGGCGCGCTGGCGCCATCAGGGCCGCGGCATGGTCTCGCCCACCGCGTTCATCCCGGTGGCCGAGGAGGCGGGGCTGGTCGACGCGATGTTCTGGGCGCTGCTGGCCCAAGCCTGCCGGAAAGCGCTGCTGGCGCCGGGCGAGTTCACGCTGGCCGTCAACATCTCGCCCAGCCAGGTGCGCGACCAATGGTTCCCCGAAAAAGTGCTGCGCACGCTGCGGGAGACCAATTTCCCGGCCCAGCGGCTTGAGATCGAAGTGACCGAAAGCGCCATGATCGGCGACGTGGCGCGCGCCAAGACCTCGCTCATGTCGCTGAAGAACCAGGGCGTGCGGGTCGCGCTCGACGATTTCGGCACCGGCTATTCGTCGCTGTTCCTGCTGCGCGAACTGCCGATCGACAAGCTCAAGATCGACCAATCCTTCGTCGCCCGCGTCACCACCGACCGCGAAAACGCCACCATCGTGGGCGCGCTCATTGGACTGGGCCGCGCGCTCGGGCTGACGGTCACCGCCGAGGGCGTCGAGGATGTCGAGACCGCGGAAGCGCTGATCGCCATGGGCTGCGAGTTCGCGCAAGGCTTCCTCTACGGCGCGGCGCGGCCGACCCCGGACTATGTCGCCCGGCCGCTGCGCGCCATCGCCTGAACGCTCAGGCGCCCGTGGCGTAGGCGAACCACACGTTCGGCTCGACGTAGCGCCCGACATCCTCCTCCACCGCGATCGATACCGGCGCCAGTGCGCCTTCGAGCGCGTAGTCGCCGGTGCGCTCGAAACTGCGCCCGGTCCAGGCTTCCCAGAACGCCACCGGCTCCTCGACCACCATCGACCGTTCCGCCTGCTTGATCAGGCGTCCGCCGGCGGAGGCGTGGCTGCGCAGCCAGGGATCGAAGAGCCGGCCCTTATCGTCGGTCCAGGTGAGGTAATCCTCCATCGCGATGAAGGGATGCTGGTGCTTTGCCGAGGGCCGCACCGGCGCGATCACGCCGTCGAGCCCGCGTCGCAGCGCCAGCTTGCGGAATTCGTCGATCATCAGCCGCGCCACGCCCTTGCCGCGATGGATCCCAGGCACCGAAATCGCCAAGGCGCCCAGTGCGTTGCGGGGGCGGGCGAGATCGTTGGCGGCGGTCTCCACGATCCAGTCCCACCCCTCGGGAGGCAGATCGTCGAAGTCGCACGCCAGCGGCACGCAATTGCCCACTGCAACCGGATAGCCGGTGGCTTCGTCGACCAGGCAGAGCTGGCAGTCGGCATGGTCCTCCAGCAATTGCTGATAAAAGGAGAAGTGCGCACGGGTGAAGTTCAAATAGCCGAGCGCGCTCCACGCCACTTGCTCGATCGCCATCGCAGCCCGACGCAATTCAGGGCTGTCGGCGCGCGTCTTAACGACGTACCGCGACATTGACCACCTTAGATTGTTAACCATTACTTGCACAGGGCTCAGCGATTACCGGAAGCGACCCCAGCCGTTGCTTCACGCCCTGCGATTTCTCTAATAAAGCGTAAAAACAGTCTGATCAAGTGTTGATATGTATTTACTTGTATTAACGCGGGCGAATGCCTGCCTTGCAATTTATGGTTAACGCAGTATTCACTTAATCTACGTTCCGAATACATGCCGATCCGGTAACGTAATATTTGGCCGCTGTCATGTAAAACTGAAGGATAGGCCCGCTGACGCGGGTATTCACCTCGGTGTAACCATGATTTCGGCGAAGGCCAACACTGACCACTATAAGAGCGACCTGCGGCGCTTGACGGCGCTGGTCGGGGGTGCGGTGGCGGCGTTCGGGCTGCTGCTGCTGCTGATCGTGGCCTATGCGGGCTGGTCGGCGAACACCGCTGCGGTGATGCGTGAGCGCCAACTCGTTCAAAACGCGCTGGATCAGAGCGTCAGCCATGTGCTCGATCAGCAGAAAGCGATCGCTTGGTGGGACGATGCGGTTATCCATGCGCAGGCGCGCCCGGTCGACCACGACTGGCTGGAGCCGAATGTCGGCGTCTACTTCCACGAAACCTACAGCCACGACGAGGTCTTCATCGTCGACGGCCACAATCAGCCCGTTTACGCCAACGTCGAGGGCGAGCTGAGCGAGCCGGTGGCGGCCTATGCGGCGCGGCGGGCGGTGCTGGACCAGATCGTGCACGAGGCGCGCACCGGCGAAAGCACGCGCCTGCGCGAGCGCGATCACGCGTTCGAAGAGAGCCAGGGCAGCTATC
>CAZNTI010000259.1:0-607 GCA_964575885.1 uncultured Terricaulis sp. | reverse complement strand
GAGCTTCGGGCGCTGGGCGGGGCACATCATGAGCGTCGACGGCGAGCCCGCAGTGGTGGCCGCGATTTCAATCGTGCCCAATCTCGATCCCAATCTGCTCGATGGCGAGCCCCACCTGCTGCTCAGCATCGTGCATATCGACCAGGATTTCATGGCTGCGGTCGGCAATTCGCTGCTCATTCCGGATCTGTCGTTGTCGCCGCAGGCGCGGATGTCGTCCGGCGCGATTTCGGAACCGTTCGAGGCCGATGACGGCAGCCGGCTGGGCCATCTCAGCTGGACCCCGCGCCAGCCCGGGCGGACGCTGTTGTTTTTCATCCTGCCGCTGGTGGCGTTCGGCGTGCTCGGCGGGATTGCGCTCACCGTCATCATGATCAAGCGGCTGGCGCGCGCCTCCGGCGAATTGGCCGATCGCGAACAGCTGTCGCGCCACCAGGCGCTGCACGATGCGCTGTCGGGCCTGCCCAACCGCACCAATTTTGTGGCCGCGCTGCAGCTGGCGCTCGACGATGTGATCACCTCGCGCAACAACGGCCGGGTGGTGGTGGCCTATCTTGATGTCGACCGCTTCAAGGACGTCAACGACACCCTGGGCCACGCCGCCGGC
>CAZNTI010000258.1:0-3711 GCA_964575885.1 uncultured Terricaulis sp. | reverse complement strand
CCGCCGGCGTCAAGCATTGGCCATGACGGCCGGGAGCGACATATGGTGCAGCCTAGCAGGGAGCCAAGGCATTGCGCATCGTCGGGGGTCAGTTCAAAGGCCGCGCCATTGTCGCGCCGTCCGGCCGCGACACCCGCCCCACCGGCGAGCGCGCAAGAGAGGCCGCGTTCAACATCCTCGCACACGCTGATTGGTCGCCCGGGCTTGAAGGGCGGCGGGTGCTTGACCTGTTTGCCGGTTCCGGCGCGCTGGGGCTGGAGGCGCTCTCGCGCGGCGCGGCGTTTGCGCTGTTCGTGGAAACCGACGCCGCCGCACGCGGCGCCATCCGCGACAATATCGAGACGCTGGGCCTGTTTGGCCTCACCCGCATCCATCGCCGCGACGCCACCGATCTGGGGACCAAGCCCGCCGGCTTGGGCGATCCGTTCGACCTGATTTTCCTCGATCCCCCCTACGGCAAGGGGCTTGGGCAAGCGGCGCTCGCGAAACTGGGCCCCGGCGGCTGGATCGCGCCCGGCGCGCTTGCCGTGTTCGAATGCGGCGCGGATGAGACGCCCGCGACGCCTGGCTTCGAGGTGCTGGACGAGCGGAGTTACGGCGTCGCCAAGGTGTTGTTCCTGCGCGCTGTGCAACACGGCTGAGTTCAGGGCTGCGGCTGCACCTGTTCAGGCCCTGCCGCCATGCGCCGCTGCAGGGTCGGCGCAACCTCGACGCGCTCGCGCAATTGCGTCCGATAGAGGCGCCGGCAGCGCTCCAGCAAATCCTGCTCCGGCGCCGCGACGTCATGGCGCTCCTGCGCCTGCCGCAAGCGCTCGCACGCCTCGCCGGTGCGCCCCGAGCGATCGAGCGCGATCACCAATTGCTGCGCGTCAGCCTGCAATTCCCTGGCGGCCGGTGAGGTTTCGTCCCCCGCGTTTTGCTCGCGCAGCCGGTAAGCTTCGGCAAAGCGCGCGCTGGCCGAGGTCCAGTCGTTGCGGCTTTGCGCGATGGCGCCGAGCTCGGCGACCACTGGCGCGCGCAGCGCAGGCGAGCGCAGCGCCGGCAGCGCAGTCTGCAGGCGTTGCTCGGCGATATCGGTCTGGCCTTCGCCCCGCGCTTCGACGCCTTCGGAAACAATGGCGACGGCCTGGGCCTCCTCAGCGCGATTGCCGCGCGCATAGGAGCGCGACAGCATGCGCCAGACATCTGGGTCCTGCGGCGCAAGGTTGGCGGCGACCTCCAGCGCCTCTCGCCCGAGCGGCAGATCGTTGGCCTCGCCGACCGCGCCGCAGACGAGATAAATTTGATCGCGCGAGGGATCGTCGGGATGGCTCTGGGCGTAGGCCCACATCGCCTGCATCGCCGCGTCGCGGGTATCGGGGCTCGACAGCTGCAACGTCGCGGTGCGCACCGCTTCGGCTGGATGTTGCAGCAGCGAGCGGATCGCTTCGCGATAGGTTTCGCGCGCCGCGGCGTCGAATTCGGCCTCCGACACCGACGCCAGCTGCGCCTCACCCTGCTCCGCGTCAGACGGCGCGTCGCCGCCGACCTCGCCTTGCACTTGGCCAAGCGCGCCAGCTTCAAGTATCTGCGCGAGCTGGATGGCCTGATCCGGCGTCAGTTTGCCCTCCTCAAGAAGCCGCAGCAATTCGGCGCGCAGATCGGCTTGCGGGGCCTCGGGCGGCGACAGCAGGTAGCGCCCGCCAACGGCGATGCCGATCACCAGCGCGATCACCGTCAGCAGCGACACCAGGCGGATGCGCGAGCCCAGCCTGCGCCGCTTGCGTGCGATTGCGAGGCTGTCGACGTCGCGGCCTTCGATCTTGGCGCGCAGCGATTCCTCGAGCAGCTGCATTTGCGGTGCAGCCGCGCCGCCATTCCAGCGCGAAAAATCCTCGGCCTGGAAGGCGCCGAAGCCGAGCGGAATCTGCACTTGGTCGAGCGCCACCGGCACCAGCCGGCCGTCGTCACGGGCCCGGCCCGCCTCGTCACGCACGAATGTCGAGAGCGCAGAGCTTTGCGTCCACACCACGATCACCGCCTTGGCGGCCTTAAGCTCGCGCTCGATGGTGGCGGCATAGTCCTGGCCGGCGGCCAGCGACCGATCCCACCAGACGTTGAAGCCACGCTGCAGCAGCGCTTCCGCCAGCGGACGCACGCGCGCGCGGTCTTCGCTGGCGTAAGAGATGAACACATCCGCCATTGGCGCCCCTTCAAACTTTGCGTGCGGCGCCGTTCACGGCCGCTGACGTGATCCCCGTGCGCCCTCATACGCAACGCCGCCCCGAGCGTGAAGACGGCCCCTGCCGCGTCTGTGTAAGGGGCGCGAACGAAACGCGAATCGCCACCCCTGCTACCGCCCCAAACCGTCCGTTAACCACGCCTCGGCATGGTCTCGGAGCATGAATCCGTTTCTGCAGCGCCTAATCGCCGCGCTCCAACGCCGCTCGCTGCCGGCGCAGACGGCCGTGATCTCGGCCGCCATCATCCTGGTCGCGCTGATCGCCGACTATATCGTCAACGTCGTGCTGATGCCGGGCGTCACGCCATACACGCCGGTGGGTACGCTGGTCATCGCACTGGCGGTCGCTCCGCCCTTCACCTTCTTCGCCTTGCGCCTTGCCGCCATAGCCCGCATCGCCAACGATCGGCTCGCCGCCGAACAATCCGCCCGCGCCGCACTTGAGGCCGCCCACGAAGCCCGCAGCCGCTTTCTCGCCAACACCAGCCACGAATTGCGCACGCCGCTCAACGGCATCATCGGGTATTCCGAGCTGATGCTTGAGACCGCCGAGGCCGAAGGCCGCGAAAATGACGCCAACGATCATCGCCGCGTCGTCGCGCTTTCGCATCGTCTGCTGCATCTTCTGAACGGGCTGCTCGATCTGGCCAAGGTCGAGGCCAAGCGCATAAGCCTCAACATTGACCGCTACGACGTGCGCGAATTGCTCGTCGAAGCTGTCGAGAGCGTGCGCGGGCAAGCCGACGCCAACGGCAACAGGCTCGAACTCTGCATCGCTGAGGATTTGAGCGATGGACGCGCCGACGCCCACCGGCTCGGCCAGTGCGTGCAGAACCTGCTCTCCAACGCCGCCAAGTTCACACGCAACGGCGTGGTGAGCGTATCTGCGACGCGGCGGCGCGAGGCTGGCATGGACTGGCTGAGCATCGACGTGCGCGACACCGGCGACGGGATCGCGCCGGAGCGGCAGGTCGTGCTTTTCGAACCGTTC
The DNA here is from genome assembly GCA_964575885.1 of uncultured Terricaulis sp. GTDB lineage: Bacteria > Pseudomonadota > Alphaproteobacteria > Caulobacterales > Aquidulcibacteraceae > Vitreimonas. Next base: position 499 of record CAZNTI010000258.1, on the reverse strand, counting down.
ATGGCCCCGGACTCATCGATCGAGCGGCACGGGGTGGGCCTGGGCCTGGTGATCACGCAAAGGCTGGCGCGCCTCATGGGCGGCGACGTGAGCGTGGCGAGCACGCCCGGGCAGGGCTCCTGCTTCACGCTGCGCGCGCCGTTATTCGCGCCCGAGCCGGCAAGCAGCGAAGACGACAGCGCGCTGCGCGTTCAATCCGCGGCCTGAACGCGTTCAGCGTTCGATGAAGAGCGCCGCGGGATGCTCCAGGAGCCCCTTCACCCGCTGAATGAAAGCAGCGGCGTCGTAGCCGTCGACCACGCGGTGATCGAAGGACGAAGAGAGGTTCATCATCTTGCGGATGACGATGGCGCTGTTCTTCACCACCGGGCGCTCGACCAGCTTGTTGACGCCGATGATCGCCACTTCCGGATGATTGATCACCGGGGTGGTGACGATGCCGCCCAAAGCGCCGAGCGAGGTGATGGTGATAGTGGAGCCGGAGAGCTCCTCTTTTGCG
>CAZNTI010000257.1:0-3711 GCA_964575885.1 uncultured Terricaulis sp. | reverse complement strand
GGCCATGGCGTCGAGGCGCTGCTCGAGGAGCGCGCGCACGGCTTCGGTTTCCTGGCTGGCCGCGCTTGAATGCTCAACGCGCGCGCCCAACGCCGAGACGGTTTCCTCAAGCGTGCGGATGGCGGTGTTGGCGGTGGCTTCGGTTTCGGCGATGCGCTGCGCCAAGCGGCTCAGCGCGTGATCCAGATCCTTCACCGTGCCGCCGACTTCTTCGATCTTGGCGGTCTGGGTGCGGTCGGTTTCGACCGTCGCCAGGCGTTGCTCGAACTGCGACAGCGCATCGATCACCGGGCTGGCGTCGGTCTTGGTTTCAAGCGCCGCCAAACGCTCGGCGATGTCGCGCTGGGCGTGACGCAGATCGGTCAGATCGATTTCGCTTGAGTTGGCCGCGATCTCCTCGACCTGCTTGACGCGCGCGGCCAGGGTGAGCTGGGTGTTGCGCAGGTCTGCGATGGCGGCGCCTGCGGCCTGGCGCAGGCCGGCGGTGGATTCGCGCGAGTTCAGTTCGGCGCGTTCGATGCGCGCAATCAGCGCCGCGTGGTCGTTCTGCAATTGGTCGAGTGCGCCGACGCGTCGGGTGATCTCGGCTTCGATGCGCGCGAGCTCGCCGGCGATGGCGTCGCGCGAGTCCTTGATCGCTTCGCTACGCACCGAGGAAATGGCGGTTTCGATGGCGCGGCGGGTGGAGGTTTCGGTCTCCGCCAAGCGCTCGCTCATCGCGTCCTGCAGACGCTTCAATTCCATCACCGCGTCCGCGGAAGCTTCCGCGGCCTGGCGCGCGGCTTCCTCGGCCACGGCGCGGGCCTCGTGCAGCGTCTGCGCCACTTGGAGGTCGCGCTCGCCGAGCTCGGTGCTGAGATAGGTTGCGGTGGCCTCGGCGCGGCGCGCCACTTCCTGGGCGATTGCGACCTGACTTTCCAGGCGTTCCTTGACGTCAGTGAATTCGTAGCGCGCGTTGTCGAGTGCGTGACGGCTTTCGTTCACCTCGTCTTCGGCGCGCTCGAGGCGCCCGCTCAGCGTATCGCTGGCGACGCGGAAATGCTCCAGCGCCTCAGCGATGCGTTCGGAGGCCTCCGCCGAGGCGCTTTCAGCGTCATCGATCCGCGCGGCCAGGCCCATCACCGAACGGTCGATGGTGGAGACGGCGCGGTCGAGCCCGCTCAGCGCCAATTGCGTGCGCCGCTCGATCGATTCAACGCGTTGGGCAAGCCGGGCAGCGTCTTCGCCGCGCGGCGGCGCGGCCGGGCTGCGCCAATCGCCATCGCTTTCAGGCGCCGCCTCCATGGCGCTGCGCAGCCGCGGCATACGCTGGGGCAACGCGGGACTGTCGCCGCCGCCGCGGCCCTGGTCGCGTTCGGCCAAGGCTTGCGCGAGATATTCACCCAGCGTCATGCCCTTGCGGGCCGCTGCTTCGCGTGCGGCTTCCCGCAATCTCGGCTCTATGCCCTTCAAGCTTCCGCTCTGCGCGCTTGTCATGTCGCCCTCGCCGCGCTCGAGCGCACCGACAGGTGCGCGTCACGCCTAACCCCTGAAGTGACTCCTGAAGATTCGAAAACCTCGAATTTCGAGAATCGCCCCTGACTTTGCAGTGTCGATCAAAGGCGGCCCCGTGTTAATGGCTCGTAAAATAAATGAACGGCGAGGAAACCATGAGTGAAGCGCGTCAGTTCGGTCCCGAAATACAGGGCGCGATCTATCTGCGCGGACTGGGCGGTGGAAAACCCGAGATACCCACAGCTTTCACACAGCTTGAAGCGCTGGCGCAGGCGAAGATGTCGCCGGAAGCGTGGGCCTACGTCTCCGGCGGCGCCGGACTCGAGAGCGCGATGGACGCCAACCGCGCCGCGTTCGCGCGCTATCCTATCGCGCCGCGCATGCTCGTCGGCGCCGGTCAGCGCGATCTTCGCTGTGAGTTATTCGGCGCGCCGATGGCGGCGCCGTTGTTCACGTGTCCCATCGGCGTGCTGGAGATGATGCACCCGGACGCCGACCTTGCGGTGGCGCGGGCGGCGGCGCGCATCGGGCTGCCGATCACGATCTCGAGCCAGGCGTCCTTCGCGATGGAGGATATCGCCAGGGCCAATGGCGACGGCGCGCGCTTTTTCCAGCTCTATTGGGGAAAGTCCGACGCCATCGCCGAGAGCTTCGTCAAACGCGCGGAGGCCTGCGGCTGCCGCGCCATTTTCATCACCCTGGACACCACGATACTTGGCTGGCGCCCGCGCGATCTCAATCTAGGTTTCCTGCCGTTTCTGCGCGGACAGGGCATCGCACAATATACCTCAGACCCCGCATTTCGCGCGCTGCTGGCGCAGAGCCCCGAAGCGAACCCGCAAGCCGCAGCGATCCAGTTCACCCAGGTGTTTTCCGATCCGGGACTGGACTGGGCGCGCATCGCCAAAATCAGGTCGTGGACAAAATTGCCGGTGGTGCTGAAGGGGATCATGCGCGCCGACGATGCGCAGCGCGCGGTGCGCGAGGGGTTCGACGGCGTCTATGTTTCCAACCACGGCGGACGCCAGGTCGATGGCGGCATTGGCGCTCTGTCGGCGCTGGCCGGCGTGGCGGCGGCGGTCGGCGGCAAGGTTCCGGTGTTGTTCGACAGTGGCGTCCGTTGCGGCGCCGACGTCTTCAAGGCGCTGGCGCTGGGCGCGCGCGCGGTCGGGATCGGGCGTCCTTACGTTTACGGCTTGGCGCTGGGGGGCGAGGCAGGCGTGCATGCGGTATTAGAACACCTGACGGCCGAACTCGACATCACCATGGCGCTGAACGGCGCCCGGACCCTCGGCGATATCGAGCCGGGCTTGCTGAGTTTTTAACGAATATTAATGACGGGGGCGTCAACTTGGATTGACGCGAACGTCAACGGCAAGGTAAGTGTGTTCAAAAGAACACGTAGGGAGCTTGCTGTGTCCAAGGTGATCGACCGGACTTACACCATCTCGCAACTGGCGCGCGAGTTCGGGGTGACCCCCCGGGCGCTCAGGTTCTATGAGGACAAGGGCCTGCTGACGCCGCGCCGGGAAGGCCTCAACCGCGTCTATTCGCATCGCGACCGCGGCAAGTTGCAACTGATCCTGCGCGGCAAGCGGGTTGGGCTGTCGCTGATCGAGATCAAGGAAATCCTCGACCTCTACAAGGTCGATCAGCGTGCGCAGGCGCAGGCCGCGCTCAAGAAATACCAAACCCGTATCGTGGCGCTCGAAGCGCAGCGCGAGGATGTCGAAGCGGCGATCCAGATCCTGCACGACAGCGTGCGCAAGCTTGAGGACTTTCTGTCGAAGCCAGCCGCGCCGGCCGCGATGGCCAACGCGCGCGCCTTCGAACGGGAAGCCAAGAAGCGTCTCGAAGACGCCCACTAGCGGCGGTCGGCCCTAAGCAGTAGGCAATCGCGCGAGCCGATGCCGTCGCGCACCGCACTGCCGATCGCCGCCCGCCGACTGCCGCACGAAGGAGCAGTTCATGCCATCATACCACGCCCCGGTTCGCGAATGTCGCTTCCTGATGAAGGAGGTGCTGCAACTTGATCGCTACGCAAACCTGCCGAGCTTTTCGGACGCGCCCTTGGATTTGATCGAGCAGGTGCTCGAAGAAGGCGCCAAGTTCTGCGAAGGCGTGCTGGCGCCGCTGAACAAGGTCGGCGACGAGCATGGCTGTGTGCGCCATGCCGACGGCTCGGTGACCACGCCGCCCGGCTTCAAGGAGGCCTAC